>JBAWXL010000065.1:0-18628 GCA_037144095.1 Bacteroidota bacterium | reverse complement strand
TTGTTTATTTGTTAGTTTTGTGGTGGGATATTTTTAATGGAAAAACTATGGGAATACATTTTATTGGGATAATTGGAAATTATGGGATATTTGGAGTGGAATTGAGAATTTGGCTCAATAAGTATTTGCAGCTGAGTTGGGAGTTGGAATAAAATAAAAGACTAAAAAGAATAAAATCCCTGTGATTGAAATAAAAATTATACATTAGCAGTCTATTTTAAAAGGGAAACACATATACATAAAGTATGGCAAAAGGTATAAAAAAAGCGGATGGAGTGGGCACGACAAAGCCTATTGAGCAATATGAGCATAAGGACAAGAAAAGATTGAATAACCCTCCGGTTGGTTTGGTGGATGAGGGAACTGAGTCTTATAGAAATGGCAGAAAGCAATATGAATATGACCCTCATATTGATCCTCAATTGCAATGGGCTGGTAAGGCTGAGCATACAAGTTTTGAAGTGCCTACAGTGAGTTTGCATGTGCACGAACGTATTGACCCTCGCCGTATTATTGAAACCGTTAGAAAAGCCGAACAGTTTTCTCCACAAATGAGTTTGTTTGAAGAGGAAAAGATACCTTTGCGCGAAGCTATAGAATTTTATAAACATAAAGAAAACTGGAGCAATCGATTGATTGCGGGTGATAGTCTTTTGGTGATGAACTCTCTTTTGGAAAAAGAAGGTATGGGCGGCAAAGTGCAAATGGTGTTTTTTGACCCTCCTTATGGAATAAAGTATAGTTCAAACTTTCAGCCTTTTACTAATAAAAAAGAAGTAAAAGAAAAAGATGATGATTTAACAGCTGAACCTGAAATGCTAAAAGCATTTCGCGACACTTGGGAATATGGAATTCATAGCTATTTAAATTATATTAGAGATAGACTTCTGCTATCAAAAGAATTATTATCTGAAACAGGATGTTTGTTTTTTCAAATTAATTCAGAGAATTCACATAAAGTGGCTTGTTTGCTTGATGAAATTTTTAATAAAGAAAACTTCATTGCAAATATTGTTTTTAGAAAAAAGACTTTACCTTTAGGCGGAAAATTTATTGAAACAATGCATGATCATTTATTAGTTTACGCAAAAAATAACGACTCTTTCAAATATCATCAACTTTATACTCCTAATTCTGTTGATAATGCAACTCAACATTGGAGAAATGCAGAATTACCTGATGGGACAATTATAAAAATTACTTCAAATGAGATGGGTAGTAATACCTTCCCTCCAGAGACAAAGTATTTTAGACTAATTTCATTGAACGCCCCTTCTTTTAGTGAAAATTCAGTTTACACCATAGAATTTAATGGAAAAACATATAATCCTCCATATAATGGTTGTTGGATTGTATCAAAAGACAAACTTGAAATTCTTATTAAACAAAATAGAATTACTACAGAAGGAGGCTCTTTAGTATATAAATTATATTTTGATGATTTTCCTTTTAAAAAGGTAACAAATTTATGGGCCGATTTGGCAACTTCATATCAAAAATATTATGTAGTCCAAACTAACTCTATAGTAATTGAAAAATGCATGTCTATGGTTTCAGATCCAGGAGAACTTATATTAGATATTACTTGTGGTAGTGGGACAAGTGCTTTTGTTGCTGAACAGTTAGGTCGGAGATGGGTAACGTGTGATACTAGTAGAGTTGCAATTACATTAGCTAAACAGAGATTAATGGCATCAATGTTTCACTATTATGAATTAGCTTATCCAGAGGAAGGTGTTGGCAGTGGATTTAAGTACAATCGTGTATTAAAAACGACACTAAAAAGTATTGCAAACAGCGATAACCCTGAGGAAGTTATATTATATGATCAACCAATTATTGATTCTAAAAGAGTAAGAATTACAGGTCCATTTACAGTTGAAGCTGTTCCATCACCAGTAGCAAAATCACTTGAAGATTTTGAATCGGATACTATTATTGATGCAGATAGCTCAGTGTCGAGGAGTGGGGAAACTTTACGACAGGATGAATGGAGAAATGAGTTGTTGCGTTCGGGAGTGAGGGCTAAGGGAGGTAAAACGATAGAATTTACGAGAGTGGAGCCTTTAAGTGGGACGAAGTTTTTGCAAGCGGATGCTGAAACAAAACCCTTCGACTCCGCTCAGGGTGCGGCTCCTCAAAGAGTGGTGGTTTGTTTTGGACCGGAACATGCACCTTTGGAACAACGAATGGTGGAACTTGCGCTGGAAGAAGCCCGCACGTTGAAACCCAAACCTGAAATTGTGTTGTTTTGTGCTTTTCATTTCGACCCCGAAGCCCGAAAAGATATAGAAGAAACCAATTGGCCCGGCATCACCTTGCTGGAGGCTCAGATGAATGCGGATATGCTGACAGACGACCTGAAAAAGAAACGCAGCAGCAACGAAAGTTTTTGGCTGATTGGGCAACCTGATGTGCAAATTACAGAAATAAAAACGGGTGAGGATAAAGGGAAATATATTTTGGAGGTGCATGGGTTTGATTATTACAACCCGAAAACGGGCACTGTGGATAGTGGTGGCAAAGGCAATATTGCTATGTGGATGCTCGACCATGATTACGACAGCAGGAGTTTGTTTCCGTCGCAGGTGTTCTTTCCGATGGCAGGAGCCAAAGAAGGTTGGGCAACTCTTGCGCGCAACCTGAAAGCGGAAATAGACGAAGAAAAAATAGAAGCATTTAATGGAACGGTTTCGCTGCCTTTTACCCCGGGCAGGGAAATAGCGGTGAAAATAATAGATGACAGGGGGATTGAGAGTTTAAAAATTATAAGATTATAGATTATGTATATTTCTAGAATAATATTGAAGAATTGGAAAAACTTCAAAGAAGTAGATATTAAAATTACTGAAAGGGTTTTTGTAGTTGGTCCTAATGCATCGGGCAAATCAAATTTGTTAGATGTTTTCCGTTTTTTACGTGACATTGCTAAGCCAGGAGGCGGATTGCAAAAAGCAGTTACAGAACGAGGAGGCATTACAAAAATCAGATGTCTTGCAGCAAGAACATTCCCTGATGTAGAAATTGTAATCTATTTATCAGAATATGGAGAATCAAAACCTATTTGGCAATATTCAATTGGAATAAAACAAGAAACAAGAGGATATAGGTTGCCTTATCTTACTCATGAAAAAGTATGGAAAGATGAAAAATTGATATTAAATCGACCTGATGCAAACGATAATAAAGATCATGAGAGATTGACGCAGACACATTTAGAGCAAATAAATGCGAACAAAGATTTCAGAGATATCAATAAATATTTAGAGAATATTGTATATCTTCATTTATTACCTCAGCTTTTAAAACACCCACAAACATTTACGGGACCTGATTTACCCGGGGATCCTTTTGGGAAGGGATTCTTAGATAGAATATCAAAGGTAAATGAAAAAACAAGGAATGCATGGTTGCGGAAAATTCAAGAAGCCTTAAAAATTGCGGTACCTCAGTTCAAAGAATTTAATTACACAGAAGAGAACGGGAGGCCACATTTGGAAGCTGTTTATGAACATTGGAGGACAAAAGCCGGAAAACAAAGAGAAGAACAATTTTCGGATGGGACATTAAGATTAATCGGTCTGCTTTGGTCATTACAAGAGGGTGATGGTTTATTACTTTTAGAAGAACCTGAGTTATCATTAAATGGAGCAATTGTATCTAAAATTCCAGCTTTGATTTACAAATTACAAAAACCTAAAAAAAGACAAGTAATTCTTACTTCTCATAGCATGGATTTATTGAATGACAGAGGAATATCTTTAGATGAAATATTATTGTTAGATCCGACGCATGAAGGAACAATAATTAAAATAGCGGCAAATATTCCAGAAATTAAAGAAATGTTGATTGGGGGCATGACACCTGGTGCCGCTATCCTTCCAAGAACAAAACCTAAAGATATAAACCAATTAACCTTAGGTTTATAATATGTGTATTCCTGTAAATTTAGTATTCGAAGATGCCATTAGTGAATATACGATGGTCAAATTATTACAATCTTTTGGAGATAAATATTATATCGGACAATCATATCAAGGCAATGGTTTTGGATATATAAAAACTAATATCAGAGGGTTTAATCAAGCAGCAATAGCAACACCTTTTTTCATTTTGACTGATTTAGACACTTATGTCTGTCCGAGTGAACTTATTAAAGATTGGCTTGAATATCCTTTAAAACCAAACCTCATTTTTAGAATTGCTGTAAGAGAAGTTGAATCATGGTTGTTAGCCGATATTGATGGGTTTTCTAAATTTACGGGAATATCTAAAGTTAATATTCCGGATAATCCCGACAATGAAAATGATCCTAAAAAAACTCTAGTCAATCTTATTAAAAGATCAAGAAAGCGATATATCAAAGAAGATATTTTGCCTATTAATGAGAATGCGCAAATAGGGCCAAATTATAATGAAAGACTAATGCAATATGTTTCTGACTATTGGGATCTAAATAGAGCTATGCTTAAATCAAATAGTTTATATAGGGCATATCAATATTTAGATAATTTCAAATATACAGTACCATCAAAATGAAAAGCATAGATAAACTTATCATCAACTCCCCATACTTTGAACCTGAACAGTATTGGGAATATTTAAGGGATACCAGAGAATTCATTCTTCAATCAGGTCGTCGTCCTGCAGGCTATGTAATCGCTTCTGAGAGTTCAAGATCGTTTGACGATCCGGGTATTTTTATTGAGATTAAATTGGTGAATACCATTCGCCCTCGTATAAAGAAATGGCGAGAAAATGATTATCCGGGTGTGACAGGTATCACTAAAAGGCTTTTAAAACATTGGCAAGACCCAGAAGAAAGAAAAGACCGCAGATTTTTCTTTTGCCAATTAGAAGCCATAGAAACATTAATTTGGTTGACCGAAGCACCTGATGCAGAAAAGACTGGGATTGAAATTCCGGGAGATGGGGGTGATTTTAGCCGATGGTGTAATAAAATGGCAACTGGCACAGGCAAAACCATTGTCATGAGCCAATTAATTGCATGGAATATACTTAATAAAGTTGCCAATCCAAAAGACATCCGGTTTTCTAAAAGTGTTCTAGTTGTTGCGCCGGGCTTGACCGTTCGCAATAGGTTATCTGTATTGAATCCTAGTGATAATTATAGTTATTACGAAGAATTTAATATTGTACCACCGGGTTTGATGGATTCGCTAAGACAGGGAAAAATAAAGATAGTTAACTGGCATGCGTTGGCATGGCAAACTGATGAAAAGATTGCAAAAAAGAAATCGGTTGATAAACGTGGAGCCAAAAGCGACGAAGCTTATGTGAAAGAAGTATTGGGCGATATGGCAAATGCTTCCAATATTATTGTTATTAATGACGAATCGCATCATGCATGGAGGGTTCCGGCTGAAAGCAAAATTAAAGGAGTTAAAAAAGAAGATATTGAAGAAAGCACCGTTTGGGTTGGAGGTTTAGATAGAATTCACAGGGCAAGAAAAATACTTCGTTGTTTCGATTTGTCAGCGACTCCATTTGCACCAAGTGGGAAAAAAGCAAGTGAAGAAGCTTTGTTTCCATGGATTGTTTCTGATTTTGGTTTAAATGATGCTATAGAAGGTGGATTGGTGAAAACACCAAGAGTTGTGGTACGGGATGATGGAAATGTAAATAAAGAATTACAATCTAGATTGTATCATATTTATATGGATGATACTGTGAAGGATGATATAAACCAAAAAGTTGATGAATCGACACCTTTACCTGATTTAATTCGGAATGCCTATCAATTATTGGGTAAAGATTGGAAAGCAACAAAAGACGATTGGGAAAAAGTTGGTTATAAAATTCCACCTGTAATGATTACTGTTGCAAACACCACCTTTACTTCAGGACGTATAAAATATTCTTTCGATACTGATAATTTTGCTTTGTCAGGTCTAGGGTTAGGTGATTTATGTATACCTGATAAAACATTGCAAATAGATAGTAGCATTCTTCAGAAGGCAGAAGCAGAAGCAGAGGAAATAGAAATTGGAGATATTGAAACCGATGAAACTGAAATAGAGGATGCCCCTAAAGAGAAAAAACTCACCAAAAAACAACAAGCAGAATTATTAAGACGGACTGTTGATACTGTTGGGAAAATAGGAGAACCGGGTGAGCAAATACAAAATGTAATTTCTGTTGGGATGCTAAGTGAAGGCTGGGATGCAAAAACGGTAACTCATATCATGGGATTACGTGCTTTTAGCAGTCAGTTACTATGCGAACAAGTTGTAGGACGTGGTTTAAGAAGAACTTCTTATGATGTTGGAGAAGATGGTTTATTTGAAGCAGAATATGTAAATATTTTTGGGGTTCCATTTACATTTTTACCTCATGAAGGAGGAGAAGGAGGGCCGCCCCCACCACCGCCCCCACCTAAAACAGAAATAAAACCTGTAAAAGAGAAAATTGAACATGAGATTTCATTTCCAAATGTTTTAAGGATAGACCATATATATAAAGCAAAGTTAGACATCGATATAACTTTAGTAAAACCTCTTAATCTTGATCCTTATGATACCATAACGGAGGCTGAATTAGAAGCCATAATAGCAGGGAAACCTAATCCAGCTGCACTTACTGAAATTGATTTAAAAGAAATTAGTGATAAATTCCGGCTTCAATCTATTATTTTTCGTATCGCTTCAACAATTTATAATTCCGAAAAGAAACCTGACTGGAAAGGAAGTAAGGAAGCCTTTTTGATACAGCTCATTCATATTATTGAGAAGTTCATTTATTCAGATAAAATTGTAATTCAGAATCCTTTATTTCATCAGGATGAATCGAGGAAAAGAATTTTAATAATGTTGAATATGAATAAAGTTGTTCAACATATATGGAATGAAATTAGAGCAGTAAACACAGAAGAACTAACGCCTGTTTTCGATAAAGAAAGCCCAATTCGTTCGTCATCTGACATCAGAACATGGTGGACAAGTAAACCTTGTAGCCCTTTTGATAAAACTCATATCAATTTTGTTGTTTGCGACAGTAAATGGGAATTTCTTGAAGCAAAAACAATAAATGAATGCGATGCAGTTTCATCTTTTGTCAAAAACGATCATTTGAACTTCGTTATATTTTATAATTATCAAGGAGTCGTTAGAAGATATTTCCCTGATTTCATTCTTAAATTAGAATCAGGCTTGAACTTGATAATTGAAACAAAAGGGCAAGATAATGAGCAAAATAAAACTAAACGAGCATTTCTTGATGAATGGTGCAGAGCCATTAATAAACATGGCGGCTTTGGGCAATGGGCATGGGATGTTTCATTTGATCCTAATGATTTGATGGAGATTATTGAAAGAAATAGAGTCCGTAGTCATTTAAATAAACTTGTTAAAGATAAATTATAGATGAATTTACATGAGAATTTTTCTATAAGTAAATTTTATCAAGATTGCCAAAATTTCAAAGTTGAAAAGCAAACTTATGACGATTCATATAACGAATTCGTGAAATATTTTGCAGAAATTAATGTCATTACAAAACATCATTTAATTATTGGAATTAACTTTACTTATGGATGGATGCCGACTATTTTTGATTTCCGTTCTGATAAATTTGATGAAGCAATTGAAATTCTTAACAATACAAAAAGAGATTTAATTCCTTCCGAAAATCAATTAGAAATTCTAAAGGGATTATTTAATAATTCCTTGGTTGGGACAACAAAGCTTCTGCATTTTATTAATCCTGAAAAGCTTGCTATTTGGGATAGTAGAGTTTATAGATATATCACAGGAAAGGTACCTTATAATCATAGAATTGGGAATTGCAAATCATATCTTTCATATCTATCTTTTCTTGACGATTTAATACATAATGATTATTATGAAGTTTATCATAATTCAATTTGTAAAAAGCTAAATTCTAATTGGTCTAAATACAGGACTGCTGAGTTAATAATGTATATTAATGGGAATAAATAATAATCTAATATGCTCTTGATAAACAGTGTATATATTCCACTTTGAACACCTGATAATTTGCAATATTCATCCTTAAACTAAAGCCATAGCATTTTATCAATTAAGTCCGTTGGTTGAAACCAACGGCAATGAAAATTCTATATGTGATTTTTTGTTCCAGCCCTTTTCAATTATATAATTCTATCATTTTATAATTGTATAATTTCCCTAAATTTTTCCCGAATTAGAATATCCCACAAAAAAGATTAATTTTGGACTATCAAAAGAACTAAAAAATTATTGCCATGCTCACTTTTCTTAAAAAAAACTTTCTTTGGATTCTCTTGTTTGGTTCATTGGTTGGCCTCAACGAATCTTTCATCGGTAGTTTTCATCTGCCTTACCGTTCTATAGTGCTGAGCACGATAAGTATAAGCTTGTTGGTGGCGGCACGCATGAAATTCCCTCAAAAAGGCACTTCATTTCTTATTGTTCTGATTGCTTTGCTTTTTAAAATCAACAGCGGAGGTTTCGACAATTGCACCTCATCGGCTTTCCTTTGCGGACATACCGCCCTGCTGTCGATAGGTGTTGCCTTCGAAATATTTGCTTCGCTACTGATTCGTGCCTCATCAAATAAATATGTGGCATATTTGCTCACATGTGCTTTGTCATCTTTGCTAGCATTCACAATGTTTGCCATTTTTCAGACCTATATTCTCAACGCCTGGGATTCGGTGCATCTTTTAGAATACATTTTCATCAAATCATCCTTCACCGCACTTTTTTCGTGCATCTTTGCCTTAATATTCCTTGCCCTGAGTTCGCTGAAAATTCGCATCGCCATAAAACCATTGCTAATGAATAGTTTTCTTGGGGTTTTAATTGTTTGCCTTTGGATAGTGGGATATTATACGGCGTAGGAAATCTCAAATTCCAAATTCCAAATCTCAAATTCAAAGTGCAAGGTGATTGCATACTTCAACCAGTTTTTTTATTTATTTAGGCATACGAAATGGCCCTCTGTTTTTTAGTCCTGTTTTTAGTAAATCAAAAAAAGTCTTTTTTAATTATAGCTATTCTAAATAATATTAAATTTGTATGCTAATTCAATCTTAAGATAATGGAAGCTAAATTAAAGTACACTTTCGAGAAAGTAAAGAAATATTTCATTGATTATCTCGAAAAAACCCATCAACGCAAAACAATTGAGCGTTATTGTATTTTAGAAGAAGTGTACACCATCGACGGACATTTTGATGTTGAATTGCTTTACCAGCGAATGAAAAACAGGTATCAGGTAAGTCGTGCTACTCTTTATAATACGCTCGATCTGTTGATTGAATGTAAATTAGTAGTGAAACATGCTTTTAAAGACAATACTTCGCATTACGAAAAATCTTTTAACTTTTCGCAACACGACCATGTGATGATAGTGGATCCTTTTATTATATTTGAGTTTTGCGATCCGCGTATTCATGAAATTCAAAAGTCGCTCGAAAAGAATTTCAATGTTAAAATCACCGGACATTCCCTCATTTTTTATGCCGAACCGTTTGAAAATCGCAATGGAAATGCTCAAACATTTTCAGACAACTGGAATATAGAATCAGATTTTCCGGGCCAAAGATTAAAAAATCAAATTGTAATAAAGGAAAATAAGGAATAGATAATGGATAAGAAAAATGAGAAACGTATGTTCATTTTCAACCCTAAAACCATTGAAAATTAATGCCGAAAGAAATGCTGATGTTCTTCGAAATTGGGGTTTTGAACCAGAAACATAAGGTTCTCTCCAATTTGTTTGCTTTTGATAAGTTATTTATTGTAATTTAGCAAACTTAATACTTCATAATGCAAGCTGAATGGGAAGAGTTAACATACATATTATCAAAGCAATGAAAATGCTTCTTGCTGAAATTAGTGCATAAATTGAAGTAACAAATAATACAAATTACGATTACATGAAAGTTGATATACTACTTGGACTACAATGGGGCGACGAAGGAAAAGGAAAAATTGTGGATGTTTTGGCTCCCGCTTATGACATCATTGCACGATTTCAGGGAGGTCCCAATGCCGGACATACTATAGAGTTTAACGGACAAAAACATGTGCTTCATACCATTCCTTCAGGGATATTTCGCCAGAATACCCTCAATGTGATTGGCAATGGAGTGATCATCGATCCTTTTATTTTCCAAAAGGAAATTGATAAGCTCCTCGAATGCAATATTAATCCCTACGATAACCTTCTCATCTCAAGAAAGTCGCATTTAATTTTGCCTTCTCACCGCCTGTTAGATGCCTGTTACGAGAAATCAAAGGGTGCAAACAAGATAGGTTCCACGCTAAAAGGAATTGGTCCAACTTATACTGATAAGGTTTCGAGAAATGGATTGAGAATTGGAGATTTCGAACTAGCGGGATTTGATGTTAAATACAATCAACTCAAGGCGCAACATCAAAGCATCATTCAAGCAATGGGAATTGATGTTTCGGAGATTTTATTAGATGGATTTGATTTTAATACTTACGAAAAACACTGGTTTTCGTCGCTGCAACTGATGAAAAGATTTCAGTTTATCAATAGCGAATATTTTATTAATGAACAGTTGCTTAAAGGGAAAAAAATACTTGCAGAAGGGGCACAGGGGAGTTTACTGGATATTGATTTTGGCTCTTATCCTTTCGTAACTTCGTCCAATACCGTTTCGGCAGGAGTTTGCACAGGGCTTGGCATTGCACCGCAGAAAGTTGGCAAAGTGCTGGGTGTATTTAAGGCATATTGTACCAGGGTTGGCAGCGGACCTTTCCCTACCGAACTTAACGATGAGCAAGGTGCTTTGCTTCGCGAAAATGGCAGAGAGTTTGGATCGACCACCGGAAGACCTCGCCGATGTGGTTGGCTTGATATTCCGGCATTGCGCTATTCCTTGATTCTTAACGGTGTTACCGATTTGGTGATGATGAAAGCAGATGTTCTCGATTCATTTGAAACCCTGAAGGTATGTACATCGTATAAAACTCAAAATGAAATCTTAACTGAATTGCCTTTTGATATGAATTGTGATATTACGCCAATATATGAAGAAGTTTCCGGATGGAATACAAGTCTGGCAAACCTTCAGTCATTTCACGACTTTCCTGTGGCATTGAGCCAATATAATGATTTTATTGAGAAACAAATACAAATGCCAATTGGGGCAGTCTCCATTGGTCCAGACAGAACACAAACCATCTTTAACGATACCTTTAAATCAACTTTTAAGCTATGAAACAAACCTATTCGTTAATCACACAAAAAAATAAAAGTCCTTATTCGAAACTAACCTTTAAAAACGTTTTACAGATGAAATCAAAAATATGTATTTTAATTTTGATGATGTTTTCATTATCAGTTTTCTCGCAACAAATAAAAGAAAGTGCAGTTCCAAAAGTAGTGGCAGATGCCTTGGCGGGTCAGTATCCCAATGCAAAACTAAAGAACTGGGAAAAACAAAAAGAAAGTTATATAGCCGTTATAAAAGATGAAGGTCAGACCGGAAGAGTGGAAATTACAGCAGAAGGTGAATGGGTGCAAACCATATTTGTGGTGGATGCAAAAGAATTGCCAAGCCCTGTTCAGGTGTACGTAAAAGATAATTATCCTGCTACTTATAAGATTGCTTCGGCCAATTTCTTTGAGAAAAAAAGTGCTGATAATTATTATTTTGTGAAAGTTAAGAAGGAAGGAGTGGGACAAGATCAGTCTTCAGAACTCACTTTTACTCCTCAGGGAGCATTATTGAAAAAGTTCGATCCCGTTCCAATAAAAATAGAAGAACCTGTTGTAAATAAAGTAAAAGAAGACAAAAAAAAGGAAGTTGAAGAGAAGAAGAAAGAAGAGAAGAAAAAAGAAATAGAGGAAAAGAAAAAGGAGACTAAAACCAAAGAAGCTGAAGAAAAGAAAGAAGAAAAGGATGCTTTAGCTGATGACGATAAAAAAGAAGTAAAAACAAAAAATACTCATCAAGTAAAAACAACTGAGAATAAGACCAAAACAACAACTAAGGCAACTCCTAAAAACAGCAATGCTAAAAAAACGGGAAATACTTATGTCAGCGATGGACTGATTCCTGCTAAAGTAAAATCAAGCTTCAGTAAAAAATTCCCAAAAGCAGAAGAAGTAAAATGGGATACATTACCCGATAATGAGTTTTCGTGTAGTTTTATTTTTCATGAACAAAAATCATCTATCAAGATGGATACTTCCGGAATTGTTATTGTTACTAAGACCTTAATGGATAAATACAATTTATATCAACCCATTGTAAATTGGTTGGTGAAAACATATAAAAGCTACAAATTGGTGTATGCCGAAAAAGTTGTGCGCAAAGACCGCAACAACTATTATTATGTTAAAATATCTGTACGTAAAAAAGGTGTTTATCAAATCTATTTCGACAAATCAGGGAGGATGAATAAAATTATTGATCCGGATATAGAAGATGAACAGGTAGAGGAAACTGTTTCTTCTATTGATAATAAATTCAATAGTGAGTTTGAAAAAGAATTATCGAAAGGGATAGATGAATCGGTTCAAACTGAAGCAAAAGTTGAATCAAAAGAACTCCCTACTCCCATTATGGAATATATGAAAGCCAACTACAAACCTGATATTAAGATTAAAAAGTCGATGTATACAGAAGACCCTGAATTCGGAACTTGTTATTATATAAAAATAGCAAAAGAAGGGGTTGGGCAAAAAGAAACCCAGTTGTATTTTGATACTCAAGGAAAACTCCTCAAAGTTATTGACCCTGATGCTGTGGTGAATGATGCTGAAGAAGAAAAAGCTGATGCAAATAAAAATATTCCAGCTGAAGTTATCAGCACTCTTAAACTTAAATTTGCAAAAGCGGTGGCTGTGAAATGGGAAAATGTTGACACGGTATACACTGCTTCTTTTCAATTTAAGGGAATTCATCATAAAGTGGATATTTCAAAACAAGGAAGCTGGATACAAACCTCAATTCCTGTGAAGACGGATGCTGTGCCTGCTTTTATTAATACTCAACTGGTCAAAGCAATGAAAAATTACGTAATAAAAAATTGCGAATCGGTAACTAAATTTGATCGTAAGAATTATTATTATGTTGAAGTTTATGATAAGAAAAAAGGCGCTGAAGACCTTTGGAAATTCTATTTTTCTTCGTCAGGAAAATTGATGAAAAAGTTGGAACCAGGTCAAGCAGATGAATAATGGACTAATTTTATAATCGGTTTTAATTGAAAAATATACTCATCTTAAATGCCCATCCCGACAAAGAAAGCTTTTGTTTTGAATTGGCAAACCATTATAAACGGGAAGCTGACTCAAGTGGCGCTAATTGTAAGCTCATTCATTTAATTGATTTGGATTTCGAACCCGTATTGAGAAAGGGTTATCGACAGCCTACTAAGCTTGAGCCGGATTTAGTAGCAATTCAGCAGGAAATTAGTAATACAGATCATCTGGTTTTTATCTATCCTAACTGGTGGGGGACTTATCCTGCTTTGCTAAAGGGTTTTATTGACAGAACTTTTTTGCCCGGCTTTGCTTTTAAATACAGAGAAAACTCAATGATGTGGGACCGCCTTTTGAAAGGAAAAACTGCACGGCTAATTGTTACCATGGATTCCCCAAAGTGGTACTATAATTTATTTACTAAAAGCCCCGGGCATCATTCGATGAAAAAAGGAATTCTTGGGTTTTGTGGAGTTAAAGTAATAGGAATTACTGTTTTTAGTCCGATGAGAACCTCAAACGAAAGCATTAGAAATAAATGGATTGCTAAAGTTGAAGAATTGGGAAGAAAAGGGGAGTAGGTAAAGGTATTTTACCAATACAAGTCTCTATCGATTGATGATAAAATCAATTTAATATTTTAAACAATAGAAGTAAATGAAAAAGATAATTTCAACAGAAATGGCACCTAAAGCTATTGGTCCATACAGTCAGGCTGTTTTAGTAAATGACACCTTATATATATCAGGGCAAATTCCGATAAATCCTGAAACTTCAACCGTGGTGGAAGGAGATATTAAAGTACAAACACAGCAAGTAATGATTAACATGGGTGCAATTTTAAAAGAAGCCGGTTTTGAATATTCAGATGTGGTGAAATGTACCTGTTTGCTCAGTGATATGAATAATTTTGCCGGAATGAATGAAGTGTATGGAAGTTATTTTAGCAGCAATCCACCGGCAAGAGCCGCTTATGGCGTTGTGAAATTACCATTAGGAGTCCTGATTGAAATTGAATGTATTGCGGTTAAAGCCTAATATTCTTATTGTTCTCAAAATAGGTTGAAATTTCCTTTTTAATTGAAGGAATTTGATGTTTAATTTCGGATAATTGAATTCGTAGTCCTTTTACAATCAGCAGAAAAAAAATAACATTCTCAGGGCTTACTTTTTTTGTACGAACTTTCCTGATTAGCTCAAAAAAAAGTATTCTTTCAGAAGGACTACTTTTAATAAGATAATGCCAAATTATTTTTATTGAAGTAGAAATTTTCATTCTTAAACTGACTTCTGTGTTTTGTGGTCGGGTTGCAAACCACGCGGTGTCGAATAATGGAATTATTCTATGCCATAAATCGTCGGGTTGATATAGTATGTTAAGTAGTTCGAAATAGGCATCTGTTAGAGCTAAGGGTTCGAAATGCTTGTAATGCATTAAAGGGAACATGACTCCTCTTAAGTTTGCTGGTGGGTTCATCCATCGTTTTTCTGCTTTCATCCGATAATATAAATCCGAACCAGGAGTCAAGCCAAGGATGCTGATCATATTATACCAAATGTTGGCTTTATGAATAAAATGATAGAGCTTTTCGAACTCCTCATGAGTATCGTTATCAAATCCAATAATAAAAGTTGCAAAAACAAAAATCCCAGAACTATGAATGCTATTCACTGCTTCGATATATTGTTCGACACTATTTTGAGCTTTTCCGGTCTCAGTAAGGCTGTTTGAATTCAGCGACTCGAAACCCACCACAATAAATTTGCAACCGGCTTCAGCCATCAAGGCAAGTAATTCTGTTTCATTCGCAATTTCAATGCTTGCCATGCAAGTGAAATTGATATGTAAGGGTTTAATACGAACCAATAATTCACGCATATAGGTTTTATTGGTAGTGAGATTATCATCAACAATGAAAAAGTTTTTTAATGGAGCTGACTCAATTTCTGCAATCACATTGTCGATGTCACGATACCGCATTTTTCTGCCATAGGTGCTTGATACAATACAGAATTCGCAATTGTAAGGACAACCTCTCGAAATTTGTAAACCAAGCGAGTTGATTTGAGAGGTATCAATTAAATCCCATCGGGGTGGAACTTGCTGTTTAAATTCACAAAAGGTATCCGATTTATATACTTTTTGAAGTTGATTGTTTTCAAAATCTTTTAGACAACTTGCCCATATTGCTTCTGCCTCGCCCACCACGATGGCATCAGCATGTTGCAGCGCTTCCTCTTGCATAAAACTCACATGCGGACCTCCAAGTACAACAGGAATGTCTTTCTTTCTGTAATCATCTGCAATTTCATAAGCTCTTTCATACATGGATGATAAAGTTGTAATGCCCACAATATCGGGCAATTGTTTTGGGATTTTACGAAGTTCTTCATCAATAATCGTGATGTTGTAGTGAGAAGGTGTAAGCGAAGCTAATGTGGGCAAAGCCAAAGGTGTAATATTGATTTTCTTGCCCAACAAGCGGCTCATCCCAATTCCTGAAGCGTAATGCTTGTATTTCTGAGAAGGACTAATCAGATACAGTGTAAAAGTTTTCTCCACTTCAACAAAAAACTATTTAATTATATTTCCTTTTTCGTAATGAACCTCTTTTGTCAAATTTCCTTTTTCGTCCCAGAAAAGCCATTTGCCTTGTTGAAGTGCCGTATGATAGGAGCCTTCCTTTTCTTTCTGTCCATTTTCATACCAATAGGTCCAAATACCTTCTTCTCTGCAATTTTCATAATCTCCCCGACTTTGGATTTGTCCATTCATATACCAATGTTCGGCAAGCCCATACATATAATCGTCTTTATATGTTTTTTGAAATTCTTTTTGCCCATTTTCATACCATTGAATATACAAACCATTGAACTTTCCGTTCTGAAAATGAACTTCGGAATATTTTCCACCTGATGAATTGAAGGTGATTTCTGTTCCATTTAGCACCCCTTTAATGTAATCGGTGCTGATGATGGTTTTACCGTTTGCGATGGAGGTTACTGCAGTTCCAGTGAAAGGTAATTGAGTGGTTTTCAAATAAAAAGTATCGTTTTTATTTTCTAACAATTCTGAGTTTACGGTTTGTGATTTCGATTGAAAAAACATACTCAGAAGGACTAAACATAGGTAAATAGCTTTCATAGTAAATATAAATTAAAAGGTAAAAATAGTAAAAATTGTAATGTGTAGACCAAATCCTGCTAATTTTGCAGCAATGGAATATCAATATCATACTTTCCCGAATGGATTAAGAGTCGTTCATTTGCAGGTAGCAGGAAAAGTGGCTCATTGTGGGGTCAATATTAAGGTAGGCTCGCGGAACGAAAGTCCCGAAATTAATGGCATGGCGCATTATCTGGAACATGTTCTGTTTAAGGGAACTCAGAAGCGAAAAGCGTATCACATACTCACTCGTCTTGACAAAGTAGGTGGAGACATGAATGCTTTTACAACAAAAGAAGAAACCTGCATTTATGCTTCCTTTTTGACAAATTGGTACGACCGTGCATTGGAATTATTTTCTGATATTTTATTTCATTCATCATTTCCACAAAAGGAATTAGAAAAGGAAAAAGAGGTAATTATTGATGAAATTAATTCTTATAACGATTCGCCGGCTGAATTGATATTTGATGAATTTGATCAATCTCTATTTCAGGGGCATAGTTTAGGCAGCAATATTTTGGGAACTCCTGAAAGTGTGAAAAGCTTTACGAGGGAGGATGTGTTGAGTTTTGTTGGCAAAAATTATCAACCTTCGAATATGGTGCTGAGTTCGGTTGGCGACATTAAGTTTGAAAAACTTATCAGTATGGTTGGGAAGTATATGAATTTAGATTCGATTTCTTTGCCTTCGGCTATTGCCACTCCTTTAACAGCCTATGTTCCTAACAATAAAGAGATACATCGCAATACGTTTCAATCGCATTGTGTGATGGGAAATCGCGCTTACAGTACGTTTCATCCTCAACGACTTGCTATGATTTTTCTTAATAATTTATTGGGAGGACCCTCGTTAAATTCACGTTTGAATCTTAATATTCGCGAAAAATACGGGTTTTGTTATAATCTCGAATCGCAATATGTGCCTTATTCCGACACAGGTGTGTTTTGTGTTTATATGGGCACCGACCAGCGTTATATAAAACGTACATCGTCATTGGTTAGCAATGAATTGAAGAAATTGATGCAAAATAAATTAAGCCCTGTACAGCTTCATTCTGCTAAAACACAATTTATTGGTCAGCTTGCATTGATGTCTGAATCAAAGTTAGGGGAAATGCTAGGAATGGGCAAAAGCGTTAGCCTGATAAACAGGGTGGAGAGTTTCGACGAAATTGTGAAGAAAGTGGAATTGATAAGTTCGGAACAATTGCTTGAAATTGCCAATGAAATATTTTTACCGGAAGCAATTAGTACCTTATTATATAGCCCAATTTCAAATGAAAATTGATGACGAAATTGAAGATTATTGCCTGAAGCATTCGACGGAAGAGGATGCGCTCTTGCAACAAATCACACGAAAAACCTACCTCAGGATGGTGTATCCCCGAATGTTGTCGGGGCATCTGCAAGGACGATTATTAAGTTATTTTTCAAAGCTCTCGCAACCTAAACGAATTTTAGAAATCGGGACATTTACGGCTTATGCCACGCTTTGTCTTGCCGAGGGTTTAGCCGAAAATGGCATCATTCATACTATTGAAATTAATCCTGAATTAGAAACTTTTATCAGAGAAAACATCAATGAATCGCGCTTTTCCAAATCAATTCAGTTGCACATTGGGGATGCTTTGACCATTATTCCTGAGCTTGAGGAGGTATTCGATATGGTGTTTATTGATGCCGACAAAGCCCAGTATTCTGAATATTTCAAACTTATTATTGATAAAGTTCGCAAGGGAGGACTTATCATTGCCGACAATGTACTTTGGGGTGGAAAAGTGTTGCGGGAGACTTCGAAAAAAGATGTTGAAACCTCTTCAGTTAAAGAATTTAATGAAATGATTCGTCTCGATTCGAGAATTGAAAAACTTATGCTGCCTTTGCGTGATGGATTGACGGTGATGATTAAGAAAACTTAGACAGATTTACAAAAACACTTCATAAAGCTTGCATAAAATGAAAGAAGCTTCCCTTACTGTAAACTCTTTTCCCTTCAGGGTGAAAGTCCGGGGGTTGGAGGTTTTCCTCTGCACTTTCAAGGTGAAAGTCTAGGGGTTGGAGGTTTTCCTCTGCACTTTCAAGGTAAAAGCCCAGGGGTTGAAGGTTATCCTCTGCACTTTCAAGGTGAAAGCCCAGGGGTTGGAGGTTTTCCCCTGCACTTTCAAGGTGAAAGCCCAGGGGTTGGAGGTTTTCCCCTACACTTTCAAGGTGAAAGCCCAGGGGTTGGAGGTTTTCCCCTGCACTTTCAAGGTG
>JBAWXL010000064.1:0-18882 GCA_037144095.1 Bacteroidota bacterium | reverse complement strand
AAACATTGAGCACGCCAAAGTATGTCGCTCTGGTATAATTGTGCATAATCAATTTCTTTTTCAACTATTTACTCTGTTTTAAAAAGTGAGGAGAAATTGTTTTCCTTAAAAATTAAATTGTCCCGATATTAAATTAATTGTTGAAAGCCTACAGAATAAAAACCTAATGATTTATGTTTTATTATTCTTATTATATAGATAAAAGCGAAAGAATTAATAGGTATAGGAATACCAATATAAAAATTAATTAGCCTGATATTCAGATAATTTTGTGAATTTAGAAAAATTTAACTTGGATTCTGTAAAAATAGCATTATCTTTGTATTGAATTTATTGGTAATTACAAACACGTTTAAAAACAAAATTTATTCAATATGACAAGCTATGAATTTTCCAATCAGTTACTAGGGTTACAAAAAAACCTGAAGCATTTTGCTTACACTTTAACAACAAATGAAGATGATGCAAAAGACTTGTTACAAGATACTTATTTAAAAGCAATGTTAAATCAGGAAAAGTATGTTGATAATACAAATCTGAAAGCTTGGACTTTTACCATAATGAAAAATATTTTCATCAATAATTACAGGAAGAATCAAAAAACAGTGAACATCCTTGAAACGGTGGATGATTTGAGTTATTTAAGAAACAATTATAAATCAAGTTCATATCTACCGGAATCTGAATATTCGAAAAATGAACTGACAAAGGGAATTAAAAAGCTTAACGATGACCAAAGAATTCCTTTCGAAATGCATAATAATGGATTTAAATATAAAGAAATCGCCTCAACCCTAAACTTATCAATAGGGACAGTAAAAAGTAGAATCTTTTTTACCAGAAAAAAACTTATGGAAAACTTTAAGGATTATATGAATTAATCCATTTTAAATTTACTTAAAAATAAAAATAGAGAGTATGTGTTGATATACTCTCTATTTTTTTTCTAAAATTTCATATTAACTTTCAATCTGCCAAATTGTATCAATAATAGTTCCGTCGACCCACTTAACAACAGCAACTGCTTTATCAGTAAAAACAGGCTTTTCGGCTGGTCCGCAAATAGCATCTCCTTCTGCTTTTAGTTCTTCAATAGTCTTAATAGGGAGTTTCGAATCTATAAGTTTTTCTATTAAATCTTTTCGCAAGGGATTAATAGCAATTCCTCGTTCAGTTACAATTACGTCAATTAATTCTCCGGGACCACAAATGGTAGTAACCTCATCTTTAATAACTGAAATTCGATCGCGGAAAAGCGGAATGGGCAGAATAGTGCATTTTGAAAACAAACAATTTTGCCAACCACCAATACCATGTAGAAGCAGTCCATCAGAATGGGTAACAACGTTTGCGTTGAAATTAACATCAACCTCAGTAGCTCCTAATATAACAACATCAGTCATAGTTGAAAAATTCCCTTTTCCATGATAATTGTAACTGGTGAATGGGCTTGTGTTGATATGATTGCTGTTTTCACGCATAGAACGAACTCCTTCCAGGTCGAAGGTTTGACCATCAAGGATATAATCAGTTAAGCCCTCTTCAAGCATACTGACTAAGTATTTATTGCTTCCTCCACGGGCAAAACGAGCTTTCCATCCTTTTTCGCGAAGTATATCAGCAAAATAAATACCAATTGAAAGGGCTGTCCCCCCTGCACCTGCTTGAAAAGAAAAACCATCATGAATAATCCCTGCTTCATTGCAAAACTGGGCTGTCATTTCGGCAAGTAATAGCCTATCGGGGCTTTTTGTAATTTCAGTTGTGCCGGAAACAATTTTTTCGGGTATACCTACTTTATCAACCACCACAACATAATCAACCAAATTCCCATGAATTTGCCAAGGATAGCAAGGAAATGGAACCAAATTGTCGGTAACCACGATTACCTTATCAGCGTATTGTGAATCGGCAAGTGCAAAGCCAAGTAAACCACAGGCAGCAGGTCCACGATCACCGGTAGCATTTCCAAAAGCATCGGCGGTTGGGGCTGCAATTACGGTAATATCAATATGAACTTCCCCATCCTGAATGGCTTGATATCTTCCTCCATGAGAACGCAAAATCCCCATACCCTTCATTTTTCCTTCGGATGTGAAACGCCCTAATGAACCATTCATGCTGCCTTCGATGTGGTGAATGGTTCCATCTTCAAGATATTTAATTAAAGGAACATGACATTCGAAAGAAGCCGACGGAACCCAGGTTAAATCTTTGATTCCAAGTTCTGCAGCAATATCAAAAATTTGATTGGCAATTAAATCGCCATTCCGGAAATGATGATGCGTAGAAATGGTCATTCCATTTGTAAGGCCAGCTTTTATCAGGGCAGCCTTTAAACTTTCAACGGTTTTGTTTCCATCGGCAGGATAATCGGCACTGCTTACAATAGGTGGAGCATGCTTGCGCCCGTTAGGTTTATATTTACCAATACCAATATAAGGTATTGCCGGTTCGCCATTCACTTCAAGTGGAACTTTTCTGCCTAAGGCATTTATATTAAAATTATTGTTCATTTTGTTCTTCCCTCCAGTTTTGAGATAAAATGCCTAATGAAATGGCAAGATGAATGATTTTTTGTGCTCTTTTTACGACGGGTGGATCGATCATTTTTGTTCCAAGCGACACAACCCCCAAGCCTTTTTCAGTTGCTTCAAAAAAAGCGTTTACGATTTTTTTTGCTTTTTCAATTTCGCCGGCATCAGGACCAAAATAAGTATGAATTGTTTTTATTTGGCGTGGATGTATACAACCCATACCTTCAAACCCCAGGGCTTTTGATTTAATTACATTTTCTTTAAGTCCATCCATATCGCCCACATCTGAAAATACGGAATCGATAGGCTGAATTCCGGCGGCTTTGCAAGCGTTTACTACCATACTGCGGGCAAAAAAAGATTCTGTTGCATCAGCGGTTCGTTTAACTCCTAAATCAGCAGTATAATCTTCCAAACCGATAGCAAGCGCCACGATGTTTGTAGCTGAAGCAGCAATTTCGAATGCTTTCATCACCCCTAAAGCACTTTCTATAATGGGCATTAGCCAAATGTCATTTAAAATAGAATGCTTTTGTTTGATTTTATCGATATGAATATTTAACAATTGTATCTGTTCGGCACTTTCGCACTTGGGAACAAGAATGAGATTTACATTATGCGGAATAATGAAATCGAGGTCATCCAAGCCGCGTGGAATCTGGTTAATTCGCACCATACGTTCGGCACCATAGAAATCAATATTACGGAGTGCATTTCGAACAAGATATTTTGCTTCTTCTTTTTTATCCACGGCAACAGCATCTTCGAGGTCAAGAATGATTCCATCCGGATGATGAATGCCGGCATTAATCATCAAGTTTGGAGTATTACCAGGAAGATAGAGGCGCGAAAACCTGAATTTTTCGCGGGAAGTTGAATATTGATTGGTTGAAAGCATGGGGAATAGAAATTCCTTTTCTGAAGGATTAAGCTTTTTAATGGCTGCTTCCACACGGGCAGCGATTACCAATGGCAATGCGCCCGTATCTTCTATTATTAGTTTTGCATGCTCTATTTGAAAGAAATTTAATATGTCGGTTGCCAGAATTTTAATGGATTTACCATAAAGCAACGCTACTTTACTGATAAGTTCAATTTGAATTCCGCCCGAATTCATGATTTCCACGCTTACGAAGCAGTCGGAACGAATGCCTTTTCCTTTGTTGCCGGCAGATGCTGTAGTACTCAAAATACCTCCTTTTGTTTAAATGAAATTTGAGCCAAAATTATATTTAATTATGGTTGAAAAAATAATTTCTATAAAAAAAAGGAATTCGACTGAATTCCTTTTTTTGAAAATTTAATCCCAAAGGATTATTACTTAGTTTTTTTTGCAGCTTTTGCTGGTTTAGCTGGTTTTTTTGTAGCTTCTTCAGCTTTTGCAATAGAATCTGCTTTTGCAGCATTAGCAATAGAATCTTGCTTTGCCTGAGCAGCAGCTTGAGCGGCTTGTTCAACTTGTGCAATTGAATCGGCTACTCTGATTGAATCTTGAATTCTTTTTTGTTCAGCTTCTTTTTGTTTAGCTGAATTACCGCATGATGCAAAGAAAACCATGCCAGCAACTACCAATAATGATAAAATTTTTTTCATTGTTTTTAAACCTGATTTGATTAGTGTTTTTAATTCTCGGCAAAATTAAAAAAATATTATTTCCAAATTACATTTTGATGTTTTTTTTTCGAAAAATAATTTTTAGGCATAAAAAAAGGGGTTCGTAAAAACCCCTTTTTTGTTAGAAACACCTTATTATTTCGCGTTTTTACCTTGACCAGGTTTAACTTTATCTTTAGGTGTTACTTTTGTAGTTTCTTTTTTGGTTTCTTTTTTACCAACTACTTTTTTAGTTTTGCTAGCTTCTTCAGCTTTTGCAATTGAATCCTGTTTTGCAGCTTCGGCAGCTTTCATAGCTTCTTCTGCTTTTGCAATTGAATCTTGTTTTGCTTGTTCAGCCTGAGCTGCAGCAATTGAATCATTTTTTAATTTAGCAGCAGCATCTTTTTCTTTTTGTGATGGGCCGCATGCAACGAATGTCATCATCCCTGCAACTACTAGTAACGATAGAATTTTTTTCATGTGTTGAATTGTTTATTTGGTTAACCTGCTGCAAAAGTAATAAAATATCATTAAAACAAAAGTTTTTTGAATTAAATTGAAAAAAAGTTTTCGCTTGGATGATTTTAAAAGCCCTAATTATGCTGATTTTGCTCTAAAACACAGGGAATAAGCTCTAGAAAAATTTTTTTGATTTTTTTCTTTCGAGAATAAAAAAAACTTTAATTTTTCGATTTTGTGATGAAAAAATAACGGATGACAGGGCTCAAAACCTGATTTTATGATTTTTTACGTAAAAAGATTAGCTTTTTAATTTGATGATAAATTTAGAGGAATGCCATGCTCGAAAATGGCGATTATTCAGGTTTATATTTTCAATTAGCCGAATGATGCTGAAAGAAATGTGTTTTTCTGCGAAACGGAGGCGTAGAGCTTAAACGGAAATTTTGGAAAAATCTTTATATTATGTTTAAAAGAAAATTCCGAAGGAAAGATTTCAGAATAAGAATTAGGTGACTGGGCCGAAAAGTTGGTGAAAACAAATAATTGCTACAGATTCACTGATTTTTTAATTTGAACTGTTTTGATAAGCTGTTGATCAGTGGCCATGTTTTTTTAATTAATTCAGATAAAAGTTTTTTTGGAGTAAACTCAATAAATGATTTTTGATGTTAGACGTTCTCCTAAAAACGAGTGATTTGGTTTACATCATACATCTTACGTCACATGAAATTTGGGTTCTTTGGCAGATACTATATATAATAAGGACATATTCTTTTAATATATGTTCTATATTGTTTTTAGTTTCAAGGCTGAAAATTTCTTGATTTACCCTTGAAAAAACAGTAAGCATTGCCATTTTCATCCAAAATATTCTTAATAATTCAAGGTGTTGAATAAGTTGAGGTACGATGGTTGGGGATTTTACTGTCTATTTTAAAAATATATTTTTCAAGCTATATTTTATATTCTATAATATTTGAATATCAATCATATAGATTGATTTTATAAGGCAAAATTACATTATTTTCAGTCGAAGAATGCTAAAAATAAGTCGGCGGAAGGCTAAATTTAGTCTTGATTTGATCTTCCGCATTGTTAGTTTGATTTTCCGAAGATTTAATTTTAATTTCCTTTTATTTATTTTCATATTCCATTAAATTGCTTTATTTTTCCTTTAATTTAATTTACCTCGTATATAATATTACATTCCGCTAAATTAGTTTTATTATCCCTCAAATTAGTTTTAATATCCTCATATTTAATTTTATTTTCCCTTAATTTAAAATGTTATTCCATCAATTTTAGAGCTTCATTTGTGGGTTTAAATTCTGTATATCAATTATATAGATTAATTATTGTTTTTATACATTATTCAAGAAATATTAGTTTTAAAATATTTTTTCAGAAAACTTCAGCAGTAAATAATATTTTCTATACTTTTGTAATCTAATCAAATGTATTACAAATTTATTTATTCACTAAACACTAAAAACCATGAGTTTAAATGAAAATGAAATAAGAAAATATAAGTCTTCTGACGGTGAAATGCGTGATCGTGCCACCGGAGTTGCAGATGATGCAGAACGCGATTTGCTGGATTTCGGAACGCGCGGAGTTGTGCAAAGCACGATTGATGATTTTAGAGATGTCATCGAGGTGTTTGACAATGTTCCTACTGATGGCGAAATGTTGGGTAATATCACCACTGCCACTCAGACAAAAGACGATGTGGGCGATCAATTGCGCAAAAGCATAGGTACGGTTCGTAGCATGGTGCTCAACAAATGGGGCAGCAAAAGCGGTTATTATACTGTGTATGGTTTTGGTGAAATTTCGCAAATGAGCGATAGTGAGCTTCACTCGCTTGCCAAACGCTGCATACGTGTGGCTACTACGGAGTTGGCGATGACTGATGGTTTAGCCACCGAAGGTCTGACGACGGCAAAAATTGCTGCCATTGAAGCCCTCAGGGTTCTTTTCGATACAAAAAGGGGATTGGTGGAAGCTGCCAAAGAAGCCCGCAGTTTGATGAAAATTGAACGGGTGGCCAAGGGAAATGCAGTGTATAAAGTGTTTGTTCGTCTGTGCAATATTGGCAAAGACCTCTACAAAGGCGTAAACAGCGAAAAGTATGAAGAGTATTTGATTGCTCTGAAACATGTGCCGGCTGTGGATCCGGGCGACGAATTTGGCGACCTGAGCGGCAATGTGTCTAATTCGAATACGAATGTGTCGGTTCCTGATGTGGATGTAACCCTCAAGGGACCTGACCAGACTGATTTGGTGCTACATGCCGGCAACACCGCCAGTTTTGCGGCCGAACATGTGCTAACAAAGTATAATCAAATCACTGCTGTGAAGTATGGCTTTGCGCCTTACACTGCCGCCATCATCATTCCGCCCGACGGCGCAATAATCCATAATATCAAGTTGGTGCCGATTGTTGTGGTGCCTTAAGGGGGGAGAATTTAGGATTTGAGATTTATGATTTAAGATTTTGGGGGAATCCTTGTTTTAGGGGTCTTCTGAAATCTTAAATCGTTAAACGTTGTTGTTAAATTAAAAAATAGTAATTTTGCTTAACGTAAATTAAACTATCATGCAACTTCAATATAAACTTTTATTGCACAAAGAAGAAGACAGTTGCTACACGGTTACTGTTCCTGCTTTGCCCGGATGTATTACTTATGGAAATAACATTGACCATGCCATCCTTATGGAAAAAGAAGCCATTGAGTTGTATATCGAGGAATTGAAGTCGAGGAACGAAAAAAGTATTGATTAGAGTCTTCAGTGCATTCTCTATTATTTCTTATTGGTCTATTTTGGGAGAATAAAAAACCTTTTTAAAAAAATATCTCCAATTCAATCTTTTATTATTATTTTTGAACTCTCTTAATTTCTATTAATAAATTGGCATAAACACCTATTTCGAATAAAACTCTATCATTTCAATAATAGCATCTTTGCAAACCGGACAAAAGGCATCATATTTTATCGACTTCATTGAGCAATCAAAGAAAGGACGATAAACGCCTTTGTTCATATATCCACCCCCTTCAAAAACACCGGTCTTTGTTTTAGATTCATCATTTACAGGAGTTGGAATAGGGGTATGTTTATCGAGCATCTTTTTCCATTTACTATCAAAATTTACCAAAGTAGTCAGATTGGGTTCCCAGGGTTCGGTGTCTAAGGGATAAAAGTTTTGCACCGACACATCCGACTCGTAATATTCATCGCCCAAACCGGCAAATTCGTGCCCAAACTCATGGGTGAAAACGTAGTTTGAATATAAATTATCGCTGGCGCAGGTTGCATAAAAGTTATAGATGCCGCCGCCTCCGTAATGATCGGTATTCACAAGAATAACAATTTCGTCGTAAGGCACCAAAGCGGCAATTGAGCGAATGGTTTTATATTCATACGTCATCAAATAACGCTCCGAATCGAAAGTGTAGAAGCTTGAACCAACAATGGTGTTTTTCCAAATGCCCAAGCCCGGAAAATCGCAGCCACTTTCAACCGAAGGAGCCTCAACGGCCCTAATGCTGATACTTTTTTTATAATTGCTATAGGGATTACAATTTAGCAGATATTCTGAAAAGCGATTGCAATCTTTCCTGAATTTTTCCATTTCAGCCAACGTATATCCATCGGGGATAATAACAATATCTAAACTGTTAGCCGGTTTATCTTTCCCACTTACCAGGAAAGAATGAAAAGAGAATTTATTTTCTTTCTTGATAAAATAATTGGTGGGATCAATCAAATAAGTGAACTTTTTATTCCACTGATTTTTCTTATTTCGGCTGTAAAATTCTAAACGAACTGTCCGTTTCGGAAAAGGCAAACAAAAAGTTTCCTGAAATGATTTTGTGGTGATTTGAGCTTCTTTAGTGTCAATCCATTCGGCAAAAAGAGAAGAAAACCCTCTCGAATAGATTAATTTATTTTCTAAAGTATCAAACACCATCACTTTATATTTCCCAAAATCGAACTTATCAATCAACTGAGTTTTAGATCCACCCCAAAAAGGTTCTTCCATAATTTCATCAATGGAATAGAATTCTTCTTTTTGATTACCTGTGTGATAATAGTCTACACGTAAGGTTTTATAAAGGAAATAGGTGTCAAAGTCAGCCTTTACACTAAATATATTTAGCAAAGAAATTATCATTATTAGAAAAAATTTGTTTTTCATTTTTTAGGTTGTTTCGTTTAAATTTTTACTTTTGTATCTCATTATTATTGAAATGAAATTCACCTACAAAAATATTAAAAAGCGCGACAAATTTTGATTCTCACTATTCTTTTATCAAATTAAATCAATTATTTCAACATCAAAACATAATTTTTCATGGAATTACCTTTTGCAGAATCATATAAAATAAAAATGGTTGAACCTATTTATAGGAGCACCAGAGAACAAAGAGAACAGTGGATTAAAGAATCAAAATATAATCTTTTTAATTTAAAAAGTAAGCACGTCTTTATTGATTTACTCACCGACTCCGGCACCGGAGCCATGAGTGATAAACAATGGTCGGAAATGATGCTTGGCGACGAAAGTTATGCCGGAGCTTCTTCTTATTATAAAATGAAAGAAGCAATACATAAAATTTTAGGTTTCGAATATTTTTTACCCACTCATCAGGGAAGAGCAGCCGAAAATGTGCTTTTCTCAGTTTTAGTAAAAGAAGGTGATATTGTCCCCGGCAACTCTCATTTCGATACAACCAAAGGACACATTGAATTCAGAAAGGCAAAAGCGGTTGATTGTACCATTGACGAGGCTTTTGATACAACATTAATTCATCCTTTTAAAGGAAATATCGACTTAAACAAGCTCGAAAAGGTGCTTTCTTCTAATCCTTCTGAAAAGATTCCTTTTATCATTATCACAGTCACCTGCAACTCTTCGGGCGGGCAACCTGTTTCGTTAGAAAACATGAGAGAAGTGAGGAAACTTGCTGATAAATATGGCAAATTGGTGGTTGTGGATGCTGCACGTTTTGCCGAGAATGCTTATTTTATTAAAAAGCGTGAAAAGGGTTGTGAGAACATGACCATAAAAGAAATCGTACTTCAAATGTTTGCAACTGCTGATGCAGCTACCATGAGTAGCAAGAAAGATGCTATTGTGAATATGGGGGGATTTATTGGAATGCGCGATGCAGAATTATTTCATAAAGCAAGTGTTTTCAATATCATGTTCGAAGGATATATTACTTATGGAGGTATGTCAGGAAGAGACATGAATGCCTTAGCACAAGGCCTGGACGAAGGAACAGAATTTAGCTTTTTGGAAACTCGTATCGGACAGGTAGAATATTTAGGAAAAAGATTAAGAGATTTCGGCATTCCTATTCAAGAACCGGCCGGGGGACATGCTATTTTTGTGGATGCTAAACGCTTTTTACCCAATCTTGCCAAAGAAGAATTAATTGCACAAACTTTGGCTGTTGAACTATATGTAGAAGGTGGAGTTAGAGGAGTTGAAATTGGCACTTTGCTTGCCGACCGCGACCCGGTCACACGCATAAACCGTTATCCAGAATTAGAGTTTCTGCGTTTAGCCATCCCTCGCAGGGTATATACAAATAACCACATGGAATATGTGGCTGTTGCCTTAGGAAATGTTTTTGAACGCCGGAATGAAATAAAAAGGGGATACAAAATCCTTTATGAAGCTCCTATTATGCGTCACTTTACAGTGGAACTTGAAAAACTTTAATTCTTATTTTATACTGAACAAGTCCAAAATTTCATGACTTTTAAATAAAGCTAAAAGTTTTTAGAAGAAATGGGAATTTGGAATTCGACTTTTGGGTCTTGAATTTTTATTAAACATGAATAGCACTCAAAAACAAAAAAGGTATCAAAGAATTTACGAGCAACTTAAGGCTTTGTTTAGTAAGTCTGATGATGCTATGTCGAGAATGGCAACACTTGTTTCTTTGCTTCATCATAAAATGGATGGTTTTTTCTGGACCGGATTTTATTTATTAAAAGACAATGAACTTTGTGTTGGTCCTTATCAGGGTTCTATTGCTTGCATGAAACTGGAATATCAAAAAGGAGTGTGTTGGGCAGGAATACTTCAAAGGGAAACCATTGTGGTTCCTGATGTTCATAAGTTTCCCGGACATATTGCCTGCGATAGCCGTTCGAATTCCGAAATAGTAGTTCCTTTATTTAACAAACATCAAAACATTATGGGGGTTCTTGATGTTGATAGTAAGAATTTTTCACATTTTGATGAAATAGATGCTGAAGAACTCTCAAAAATTGTTCAACTTATTTATTTTTAAAAGTATTGGGACTTTTCGAACTCCTTCTTATTGGCTTAGGCTTATCAATGGATTGCTTTGCAGTAGCAATCTCCACTTCAATCTGCCAGAAATGCCTAAACAATAATGATTTTCTTAAAGTTTCATTATCGTTTGGAATTTTTCAGGGAGGAATGCCCATTATAGGTTGGTTGCTTGGTTTTAATTTCCGAAATTTGATTTCCGAGTACGACCATTGGATTTCTTTTATCATCTTATTAGCCATTGGTGCAAAAATGATATTTGAATCGTTGAGAAATAAATCAGCCGAAAGCACCTATAATATTAAAAAGCCACTGGTTCTTCTGAGTCTTTCTATTGCAACAAGCATTGATGCATTAGTTATTGGAGTCAGTCTTGCTTTTTTAAATGTAAATATTCTCAATGCTGCTACTTCCTTTACCATAATCACCTTTGTTGTAAGCTTAACAGGTTTATATATTGGCAAACACACCCGAAAATTTATTTTTGGAAAAAATGCTGAGATTATTGGAGGTCTCGTTTTAGTTGGGCTTGCAATCAAAATTTTAAACGAACACATCGGTTTTATATCTTCATTATGGCAATAATACGTATTACAAAAGCATTTAATTTCGAAATGGCTCATGCCTTGCTGGGCTATGAAGGTCCTTGTAAACACATTCATGGACACTCTTATGAATTGTTCGTAACGGTTAAAGGGAAGCCAATTATGAATTCCGAATCATCAGAAAATGGCATGTTAATGGATTTCGGGGTGCTGAAAAATCTTATTAAAATAAATATAATTGATCAATTTGACCATTCGCTGGTGATTAATAAGGATGCTTCCGCCGAATTTGTTGCCAAATCGCACGATATGTTTTCCAAATTGCATTTAGTGCCTTATCAACCAACCATTGAAAATCTATTGGAAGATTTTGCCAACAGAATTAAAGTACTTTTGCCCAAAGAAATTCAATTGTTTCGACTAATGCTTCGCGAAACGGTTACCTCCTATGCCGAATGGTTTGCAGAGGATAATAAGTAACTATAGCTTAAGTATTTCAGTAAAACATACATAAATCATTGTAAAACAAGAGGAACTAAACAATCGTTTATTTAGTTTCAATTATTGACTGAATGGTAACTTTATGCAATATGTTCCCTAACTTTAGAGATGGCATGGCAATGACATGCAATATGTTTCTGAAAATTAGAAAGGTGTTAACTAATTCTAGCTTCACTTTTAAAGCAAAATAATTTCATTACCTAAGTAGAATTTTCCTCAATTCATTTAACTGAAAAAAAAGTTGATTTATTTTGGTTGTAATAAAAATTATCGCTTAATTTGCTCAACATTTTAAAACAACAAATATGAAAAATTTTCTATTCTTAGTTTGCTTAGGTTTAATTGGATTAAACGTAAAAGCTCAAATTCCCAACGGGGATTTCGAATCTTGGATTAATGATTCAACTGCAACAGGTTGGACTACGACAGCTAATGTTGTTCTCACCTTAAATTTTGCTCAAAAAACCACAGGTAATAGTGGCTACGGAATGCAAATTAATTCCAAGCTAATTGATTTGGGAATTACAACAATTAAAGCTCCCGGATTTGCTACTCTTGGCAAAATCACCATTAATATGGCAAACAATACAGGTCAAACCACGGGTGGAATTCCTTGTTCTGCCAAACCTGCACAGATGAAGGGGTATTACAAATATATTCCCGACTCAACCGATATGATGGCTGCAGCTATAATTCTAACAAAATATAATACTTCATTGAGTAAAACAGATACGGTAGGAATTGGTAGTTTTTCTTCTCCTAATGCAGTTAGTACTTTTACTCAATTCACAGTTGATCTTAGCTATCCTATAACAACTGAAGACCCAGACACGATGAACATTACTCTAGTGTCGTCTAATCCTTTGACTCCTCGTGCACATGGTGTTTTGGTGGTAGATGATCTTGTTTTATTGGGTGGTAATATTGGTATTGATGAACTTCCTGTTGATTTGATTCAGAGTATTCAACCAAATCCTACTTCTGGGAAATTTATCACCATACTGAATAATATGAAAAGTGGTATCTTAAAAGTATATAATTCACTAGGGACAAAAGTGTATTCTAACCCTGAATATCTGAACGGAAGCCAAATAGACTTAGGTTTAACAAATCCTGGCATTTATTTTGTGAGCATTCAAAATGGGACAAAGCATTTTGTGAAGAAGCTGATTGTAAATTAAAACAATCTAATTCACAGGAAAAGGGAGTGTTTTTGCACTCCTTTTTTTATGTATATAAGGTTTCTTGAATCGATTTTCAGAATGAGTCCTTTTGACTTTAACAATGCGCCACCCTATAATTTATTCCGGAAATTTTCATCAAAAAGCACAGCAATAGTTTTGTGTTTTTTGATTAGAAAAATGGTATGGTCATTCCGCTAATCGCAAAATAAATTTTTAAGGTTATGATAGTTTAAGTATTTTTCAAAAACTTTTCATCGTTAAAACTGATTGTGCTTATTTTCATTAACACTTCAAATTCGAAATAAGCTAAGACAAATGCAATAGATGACCCAAATCTTTGTCGATGAAAGTATCCAAAACACTTGTTTAACTTCGGTTGATTGTTTATTGAATAATATATGAAGCTGTATTTAATAATCAAAAAAAAACAGACTATCCATTCCGAATAGTCTGTTTTAAAATAATGTAGCTGCTACTTAAATAGTAGGATACTTCTTAAAGATGTCGTTCGATTTCATCAATATATCAATATATTGAGCTCTCTTATAAGCAAAGGTATCTTTGAGGTTTTTCTTCGAAAGTTTTCCTTTAAAATCATTAATAGAAGCATATTTCTTTTCAGTCATCCAGGCTTCCATATCGCTAAGCATTTTAGCAATATGGCTAATTTGATTCTTATAAATAGTACTGGCTATCTGAACACAATCGGCTCCGGCAAGCAACATTTTAATCACATCGCTTCCGTCAAAGATACCTGTGTTGGCACAAATAGAAGCTTTTAAATTTCCATATAATAAACCCGCAAAGCGCATGGGGATGCGATTATCTTCGGCATTACTAACAGAGTAGTTGAATACCTGACTTTCGGTATTGATATCGATATCGTGTTGGAAAAAGCGGTTAAAGATTACCACTCCGTCTGCTCCTGCTTCATCCATTTTGGTGATAAAGCGTAATGGATTTGAATAGAAAAAGCTCAGTTTTACACTTACCGGAATCTTTAAAGCGGCTTTAACCGTTTTCAAAATTTCAACCTGAGTGTCCTCAATAGTTTTCCCACAAAGGTCAAACTTAGTAGGAACAGCATAAAAGTTAAGTTCAATAGCATCAACTCCTGTTTCCTCAATTTTCTTAGCATATTCAACCCAGGTTTCCTGATAAACTGCATTCAGACTGGCAATAACAGGGATAGAAACCGCCAGTTTAGCCTTTCTTAAATTCATTAAAAATTCTTCCGGACCAGCATGAGTCATATCAGGGAACAAGGAAGTCATTTCGGCATTGCGTTCTTCAAACTCTGCCATAGTTTCGTGCATCTCTAGATTTTCGAGCTGTATTTGTTCTTCGAAAAGCGATTTATACACTATAGCAGCAGCGCCGGCTTCTTCCATTTTCTTAAGGTTGTTCAAATCAACAACCAAATTATTTGCGGCAACGATGATGGGATTTTTCAATTGTAATCCCATGTATTGTATAGTTAGATTAGCCATGATATTGTATGTTTAATATTATTAACATGATATTATTAGAATTGTTTATCGTTATTTAGTATAGTCGAGACTTGCCTGACGACGATAGCTATCGTAGCGCCATTTCGCGTTTTCTTCGGCGGCTTTGAATAATTCACCGGCTTCTTTTGGGAAAGCACTCTTGAGAGAAGTATAACGAACTTCGCTGTTGAGGAAGTTTTGGAATTCATCCCATTTAGGCTCTTTCGAATCGAGTAAAAATGGATTCTTTCCTTCTTTAGCTAACAATGGATTGTAGCGATATAAATGCCAGTAACCTGATTCAACCGCACGGGCTGATTCGTCCTGAGTCTTACCCATACCCGCTCTCAAACCATGATTAATACAAGGAGCATAAGCAATAATAATTGATGGTCCAGGGAAAGCTTCCGCTTCTTTCAATGCTCTGAAATATTGCCCCATATTGGCACCCATTGCTACTTGTGCAACGTAAACATAACCATAAGAAATAGCCATCATCCCCAAGTCTTTCTTGCGAATTCTTTTGCCTGAAGCAGCAAATTTAGCCACAGCACCAACAGGAGTAGCTTTTGATGATTGACCACCGGTATTAGAATATACTTCTGTGTCGAGCACCAGCATATTCACATCTTCACCACTTGCCAACACATGATCTAATCCACCAAATCCAATATCATAAGCCCAACCATCACCACCAAATATCCATACTGATTTTTTAACAAGATACTGTTTCAAATCGAGGATTTCTTTAGCAAAACCTTCATTTGATTTTTCAAGAATTGCAATAACCTTCTTTGATGCACTTACTGAAGCTTCAGCATTTTTCATACCGGCAATCCATTCTTCGAAAGCTTCTTTTGTTTCAGCAGAAACACCCTTGGCAATGGCTTCTTCCATTAAACGAGAAATACGTTGACGGATTTTATCAACACCCAACGACATTCCATAACCATACTCAGCATTATCTTCAAACAATGAATTAGCCCAGGCTGGACCTTGTCCATTACGAAGACTTGATCTGTAAGGAGTAGATGGAGCTGAACCTCCATAAATAGAAGAACAACCAGTCGCATTGGCCACCATCATACGTTCGCCAAAAAGTTGAGTAATGAGTTTAATATAAGGAGTCTCACCACAACCTGCACAGGCACCCGAGAACTCAAATAATGGTTGTGCAAATTGGCTATTCTTGAAAGTTTTAAATTTATCAAGCATGTTATCTTTATAAGTAACTTTATTTGCAAGATAATCCCAACGTTCAATTTCGGCAGTTTGACTACCAAGAGGTTTCATAACAAGTGATTTCACTTTTGAAATACATACATCCACACAGTTGCCACAACCGGTACAATCTAATGTACTTACCTGAATGCGGAATTGCAATCCTTCAACATCTTTTCCGGTAGCTTTAACCGTAACAGTGTTTGCAGGAGCACCCTTTAATTCAGGGTCATTTAACAAGAATGGACGAATGGCAGCGTGAGGGCATACATAAGCACACTGATTACACTGAATACAGGTTTCAGACACCCATTCAGGAACATTCACTGCAATACCTCTTTTTTCATATTCGGTAGTGCCTGCAGGGAAAGTACCATCTTCACGACCAAGGAATGCGCTTACTGGCAAATCATCACCTTTTTGTGCATTGATAGGTTCCATAACATTTTTGATAAAGTCAGGAATTTCGCGGGTATCTATATGTTTTTTCACTTCAATTGTTTTCCATTCTTTCGGAATGGCAACTTCAAGAACATCACCACCGCGATCAACAGCAGCATTGTTCATGCTTACAATTTCTTCTCCTTTGTTGCCATACGATTTAAAAATGGCTTTCTTCATATCTGTTACAGCAAGTTCGTAAGGTATTACATTTGACACCTTAAAGAAAGCAGACTGCATGATGGTGTTGGTGCGGTTACCCAAACCAATTTCATCGGCAATAGCAGTAGCATTGATGATATAGAACTTAATTTCGTTTTCCGCTAAATACTTTTTAAAGCTATCGGGCAGTCTCTTTTTGGTTTCTTCTGCATCCCAAATACTATTGAAAAGGAAAGAACCTCCTTTTTTCAAACCTTTAAGCATATCATATTTATCTAAATAAGAAGGAACATGACAGGCAACAAAGTCAGGAGTGTTTACCAAATAGGGCGAACGAATAGGATTATCACCAAAACGAAGGTGAGAAACAGTGATACCTCCCGATTTCTTTGAATCATAAGCAAAATATGCCTGACAATATTTATCGGTAGTATCTCCAATAATTTTAATAGAGTTTTTATTAGCACCCACAGTACCATCAGCACCTAAACCAAAGAATTTTCCTTCAAAGGTTCCTTTAGGATTCACAATGATTTCGGGTAATAAAGGTAATGAAAGATGAGTAACATCATCATTAATACCAATAGTGAAACGGTTTTTAGGTTCTTTTGCAATCAGATTATTATAAACCGAAAGCATTTGAGCAGGCGTTGTGTCTTTTGAACTTAAACCATAACGTCCGCCAATAATCATAGGCATATTTTCCTTTCCGTAGAAAAGATCTTTAATATCTAAATACAATGGTTCGCCATTGGCACCGGGTTCTTTGGTACGGTCTAACACACATATTTTCTTAACACTTTTTGGCATTACATTAAAGAAATATTTTTCTGAAAATGGGCGATATAAATGAACACTGATGATACCAAGTTTTTCGCCTTGATTTCCTAAATAATCCACCAATTCTTTCAGGGTTTCGGTGATGGAACCCATAGCAATGATAACATTTTCGGCATCTTTTGCTCCGTAATAAGTAAATGGGTGATACTCACGACCGGTGATTTCTTTGAGTTGTTGCATATAATCTTCTACAACATCAGGCAATGAATCATAAAAACTGTTGGCAGCTTCACGCGATTGGAAATAGATATCAGGATTCTGAGCAGTACCACGGGTAACAGGATGTTCTGGATTTAAAGCCCTGTCGCGGAATTCCTGAAGCGCTTTATAGTCAATAAGCTTTGCCAATTGTGCTGTAGTAGGAGCTTCAACTTTTTGAATTTCGTGAGAAGTACGGAAACCATCGAAGAAATGCAAAAAAGGCACTCTCGATTTGATGGCGGCAAGGTGAGCAACGGCCGCAATGTCCATGATTTCCTGTACGCTACCGGTAGCCAGCATGGCAAAGCCGGTTTGACGTGTGCTCATTACATCACTATGATCGCCAAAAATACTTAGTGCCTGAGCAGCTAAACTTCTTGCCGAAACATGAAACACACCGGGAAGTAATTCACCGGCAATTTTATACATATTAGGAATCATCAACAATAAGCCCTGAGAGGCTGTGTAGGTTGATGTGAGTGCACCCGATTGCAAAGAGCCATGTACAGCACCAGAAGCGCCACCTTCTGATTGCATTTCCGCTACTTTGACGGTTTCGTTGAAAATGTTTTTTACACCATGGGCGGCCCATTCGTCGACATATTCTGCCATGGTAGAGGAGGGAGTGATAGGATAGATTGCTGCCACTTCACTAAACATGTAGGCAATATATGCGGCTGCATAGTTGCCATCACAGGTTTTGAAATTTTTTGATTGTTCCATTTTAAATCTTTATTTAATCTGTTTGTAGCTTAAAACCAATAATTTGATTGGTTTCATATTGTCGGCAAAAGTATATATTCTTTTTGGTTTACAAAGTATTTTTTGCCCAAAGATTTTTATTTTTTTTCATATTTTGAACCCTTATAAAAAACATTTTCAGAATTGGGAAAAGATATTTAATTAAGTAGCTTGTAATGTGTAAATTAAAAGTATTAAGTATAAAGACCTAAATCGTTACATGAAATACTTTATTGAGTTCAAATATGAATGTTTGGCATATGTTCAGAAAGATGATTTATTCTAAGTTGAGGATGGAAAATGAAAATAGCTAAATAGGCAGCATGCCTGATGAACTAAGCGTAGTGGGATGCTACGCTTAACAAGGAATTGGGTTCGATAAAAAAGGCCAGATATAATCCATAACTGATTTTTTTAAATTAATTAAATGATTGATTTTATATGTGATTAATAAGTTTTTCGTTTAAATAAAAACGCTAAATCTAAGATCCGATACCTATTCATTTTTTTCATTCGATTCTAAAAAAATACAATGATGCAATTCGTATCTACGAATTAGAGCAAAGTAGCTACAATGATGCAATTCGTACCTACGAATTAGGGCAAAGTAGCTACAATGATGCAATTCGTACCTACGAATTAGGG
>JBAWXL010000063.1:0-18896 GCA_037144095.1 Bacteroidota bacterium | reverse complement strand
CATATTACGCCCGAACCTCTTTTCCCTTTAATCACATATGTTTCGAAGCGTTCGCCATTGTTAACATTAACAACCTGAACTTTTTCATTTTCTATCAAACCCGAACCATCAATAAGGTCTTCATCAATAGTGATACTACCAATATAGTTTATGTCAGATTCGGTAACCCGAACACGGTGAATTTTTGATTTTACTACTTCTATTAACATCATGCGGCAAAATTACAAAAACAAAATGATATTATCTATCAAACGTATATCATCCATCCATAATGCTATGCAACCAATGGCTCCCTCATGTTTATTTTTATCATCAACTGGCAGCAAAGTAATGGGCGAAACCACCTCAAAATATTCAATTTTCATTAATGCATTCTGATTGATTTGCGAAACCACCCAATCTTTAAGCTCTTCAACCGTCATCAAACTTGCCTTTGTTTTTGCCTGAAGAAGAGTGTTGTAAATGAATGGAGCAGCTTGCCTTTGGTCAACCGACAAACCCACATTTCGCGAACTCATTGCCAATCCATCACTTTCTCTAATGATAGGACATTCTATTATCTCGATTTTACTTTGAGTTTGCTTCACCAAATCCTTAACAATAGCAAGTTGTTGAAAATCTTTTAGCCCGAAATAGGCTTTATGAGGCTGCACTATTTCGAAAAAACGATTCACTACAACAGCCACCCCTTTAAAATGACCTGGTCGAAATTTGCCTTCCATCACATTTTCGAGATCTCCAAAATGATATTTTGTAAACTCTTTGTCTTTAGGATACATTTCTTCATTCTCAGGCAAAAACACAATATCGCATTGATTACTTTGAAGCAAATTCAAATCAATTTCGGGAGTTCGAGGATACTTCAACAAATCGTTGGGATTGTTAAACTGTGTAGGATTTACAAAAATGCTGCAAACCGTAACATCATTTTCATTAGCTGAACGTTCAATAAGAGAGATATGCCCGGGGTGCAATGCCCCCATTGTTGGCACAAACCCAATGGACTTTCCTTGAATTCTAAGTTCTGAAAGTCTTGCTTTCAGAGGCTTTATCTCACTGAATATTTCCATTACTTTTTTAATATTTCAAACAAATCCTTTTCAAGAGTTTGCTTCGGAGTTTCAATAATTCTTCCTGCTTCCACATTATTCTTATATATAATAAAGGTAGGAACTTTTTCAACTTTTAGAGTATCAATATTAGTGAATTTTGATTTTTTATCACGATTAACACAAATCAAACTAAGTTTGTTTTCCGAAAAATGCATCTCATCGAGTATTTTCAAAAATCGGGGAACCTGCTCTCTGCTATCATCGCACCAGGTAGCCATTACAATGCTGACATTAAATTTATCGCTATAATTTTTTAGCCTTTCTATTGTTGAGCTATCCAATGCATAATCTGCATATTCTTTTTGATAAAATACAGAAAACTCACCGTTCAACAAGCCCGACCGGTTGCAATTGCCAGATAAAATCTCCTGCTGAGTTTTTGTATCGACATCTTTTTGGTTCATTTGCTGAGCCATGATATTTGTCGAAACAATGATTGAACAAAGCAAAACAAATAGTTTTGCTGAAATAATGCTTTTCATTTTTTTAAATTAAAAAGGCAAAAGTAATGAATCTTAACAAGAGAGAATTAGATTAAAGGACATATATGAGCTTTTTAAAAAGAAAAGCAGTAAAATAATTACAAATCTATGATTCACATGTTTCAATTACAACTCGACGTTCTGCCTAATGCGAGAAGTTAAAATATCAATAGCCACATGATTGGCCCCTCCCTGTGGTACAATGATATCAGCATATCGTTTTGAGGGTTCAATAAATTGGAGGTGCATGGGTTTTACATACTTTTCATAATGCTGTAGCACTTGCTGAAACGAGCGTCCCCTTTCTTCAATATCCCTGTGGATAATACGCATTAACCTATCATCGGGGTCGGCATCAACAAAAATCTTAATGTCAAGGCGTTCCCTCACTCTTGGGTTAGTTAAAATCAATATGCCTTCAACAATAATCACCCTTCTTGCTTCAGCAAAAATGGTTTCTTTTGACCGGGCACAGGTAAGGTAGGAGTATATGGGCATATTAACCCCTTCTCCATCGCGAAGCATTTCGATATGCTTTACCAATAAATTAAATTCGATTGAAGAAGGATGATCGAAATTTATTTTTGCTCTATCTTCTGGTGAAAGGTGCCCATTATCTTTATAATATGCATCCTGAGGTAAAATTGTAACCGAATTCTTCGGAAGTTTCTTTTTTATTCTATCAACCACGGTTGATTTTCCGCAACCCGAACCGCCAGCAATTCCTATAATTAGTCGTTTTTCTGACATTTTTTTGATTTTTATCTGATTTCAAAAATATACTTAAAGTGATTCAAATTGACAAAACTATAAAAATAAATTTTAAACAGAATGTTTATAGACAGTTAGACTCTATGCTAAATTCAGTTCGCCAATGTGATATTTATTCTGCTAAATTAAAAATATAAACTTGAAACCATTATTTTAATTCTTCTTTTCCAATCTCTTTAAAAGTTCAATCAAAGCTATTTCATACTTGTTGAGTTTTTTCTCGCTAAATGCAGGGTCGGGTCTATACCAACTCCTTTGTTCAAAAAACAATTTTAAGTTTTCATCTTTGAAAAGATACCCATGCCTTGCAAATATTTCATTTCGCATTAAACGTAACCTTTCTTTACTGTAATGAGCAAATGTACCATATTCTTCTTCAATAGGATAGGAAGTTTCTGTATCATCAGAAAACATATACGGACATCTCCAATAGGGATAAAATTTCACTTCAAGCTGCTCATTCCATTCAGGATAATAATCGTTAAACAAGAAAACTGCACTATCGTCATAAAACTTTCTAATCATTCCTTTTGAAAGGTCTTCATAGCTTGTATCGATAAAAAGGGTTGATGCAACTTCCGAATAATCAAACACAACCTTTCCATTACCTATGGTGTTATACCAGGTTTGAGCGGTTCCGATTAAATAAGAAAAGCTCATAATTCCTTCAACATTTCCACCCCATTCGCCGGTGTAGGTATTTTCGACCAAAATAGTTTGGTGTGGAAGTATTTTCTCAACATACCAGCAGTACCAATATTCATAATTGGCATAAGTGGAATCAAAATTATTCAGAGTCGAATCAGTTGCAGGAGATGTAACTTGCCTTTCTTTATTAATTTCCATTGGGAAACTGTTCACTTTACAGCTAAAGTTTCGTAAGGCGGTTGATCCCTGAGCTATTCCTTCAAAATAATCGGGAAATCCCATGTAGACAGACGTAACTGTATCGTTACTTTCGTTGGTAAACCAAAACTTGCACTTCACAGTGCAACTATCCTTCAGCATCTTTATTCTGATTTCTTCCTTCGACATCCTGATTTTATTATTTCTTATTATCGGGAATACATTTCCGCCTCTTGTCCCCATAAAGGCATCATCTCCAAAAGCTATGAGAGGGCATATCAATAGGACTATCCAGTAAACTCTAACAAATGTTTTCATTTTATGATAAATTTCTGATATATAATTCATTTCATTATATGGCAAACGGAAGAAATAAATTTGTTTTGCAACAAATACTAAGATTATTTGAATTGCTATTCACAATTAGCCACATTTTTTCAATTTTTTAAACCCCAAAAGTAATTGAAATAATAATCAATTGTATGTGCAGAAGCTGACACTTTGATCTTCAGGTAAATTCAGCTAATCAACTATCTTTATAAATTTATATTTATTGTGGTTTTCAAATTAAAACAAGAAAAAAATTTGCAATGACATATTGAGTAAAAGAAGGGTTCAAGTCAAAAGATATTTGATCATAATAAGTCGAATGGAATGCCCAAAATACGTGTATTCCCTCCATTCCGCTCGGGAAGAATGCTTCAAGTATGTTTATTTCCTCCATTCCACTCGGGAAGAATGCTTCAAGTATGTGTATTCCCTCCATTCCGCTCGGGAAGAATGCTTCAAGTACGTTTATTTCCTCCATTCCGCTCGGGAAGAATGCTTCAAGTATGTGTATTTCTTCCATTCCGCTCGGGAAGAATGCTTCAAGTACGTTTATTTCTTCCATTCCGCTCGGGAAGAATGCTTCTAGTATGTTTATTTCCTCCATTCCACTCGGGAGGGATGCTTCAAATATATTTATTTCTCCTATTCGGTTCTGAAGATAAATAAGTTTTACACATTTCTAATATGGAAGTTAATAAGCTTCAAATCTTGTTGCTTATAATTGATATCTTCACTATAAAAGGAAAAGCTATTTCAATCTTCTAATATCTCCCTAATAATCCCCATTTCAAATCCTCTCGAAATACAAAATTGCACGGTTTTCTGAATACAATACTGTTTATTTGGATGTTTTATTTCTTTAAGTTTTCGTTCGATAAGCAATTGGAGTGTTTTGCGATAATCTACTTCATCAATGGTCTCCAATGCCTTTTTAATGCAATAAGCATTCAGGTTATGCTTTTGTAATTCAATTTTAATTTTAATCTTACCCCACTTATTGATGCGGAATTTTCCACCGGCAAAAGTGCTTGCATAGCGAAGTTCGTTTAGAAAGTTTTCGTTAATCAAACGAGCAATGAGCTCTTCTATTTCGGGGGTAGAACATAGCTTCATTTCGTAGAGTTTATTCCTGACTTCTTGCTGACAACGCTCCCGATAGGCACACCAGCGAGTAATCTTGTCCCATGCTTCTTTTATATGATTATCAGGTAGTTTAATTTCATTCATACGGTTTACTTTTTGTATATCTCAAAGTTGCTTGATACATCCTTTGGCAATATCATCCCACAAAAATACATAAAGAATGTGATATGATAATTTTCATTAAATTATATTATAGTCTGTAAACTGGCTACAAATGTATATTTTTGCAGCAAAATAGCGACTAATTTATGATTCAAATAAAAACATTTATTTTTAATGATTTCGGGGTGAATACTTACATCTTGACGGACGAAACCGGCGATTGTATCATCATTGACCCTGCTTGTAATGATAGAAAAGAAGAGAAAACTCTTTCAAATTATATTGCTCAGCAACAGCTAAAACCTGTGAGTTTTACAAACACTCATTGTCATGTCGACCACATTGCAGGTAATTATTTTATAAAACAAGCATATTCCATTAATCTCATCACCCATACGAAGAGTGTATATTTGATGGAAGCAGCAGGTGCACTTGCGGGTGCAATTGGATTTAACTTAGATAAAGTGATTATGCCTGATAAGTTTGTGAATCAGGATGACAGCATCTGCTTTGGGAACTCTGAATTAAAGGTTCTTTATACTCCCGGACATGCCGAAGGAAGTATCTGTTTATATTCAAAAAAAGATAATTTTGTGATTACCGGGGATGTGCTTTTCGAAGGAAGCATTGGTAGAACTGATTTCCCGACAGGTGATTATGACACTTTGATTGCAAGTATTCAAAATCAACTTATGGTTTTGCCTGACGATTGCAAAGTCTATCCCGGTCATGGAAACCCTACCACCATTGGCAAGGAAAAGCGAACAAATCCTTTTCTGTAGATTTATTTACTATCGTTCCAACATTATTAATTAAACAGATATAACCTTTGCCCATTTCTGTTATTCTGGATTTTTTCCACCTTTAAGTTCTACTATCCAATTATCCAGATTATGTTCAGGAACAAAGTTCCCCAACTTCTCAAAAAGGGCTTCGGGGGTATTATCCACAATTAGGAAAGAAAGATGTTCCTTTTTCACAAAACCTTGTTCAACTGCATGCAGGATAAAAGTGATCAGCGTATCGAAATAGCCTTCAATATTATAAATCAAACAAGGTTTATTAATTAGATGCAACTGATTAAGTGAAAGCACTTCGAAAAGCTCATCCATGGTGCCATATCCTCCTGGTAGGATTAAAAAAGCATCAGAAAGGGCTATCATATTATCTTTGCGTTCGCCCATATCCTTCACCTCAATCAGTTCAGTGAGGTTTTCATGTGCAAGTTCTTTTTCAAGAAGATGGGTAGGAATCACCCCGATGATTTCCCCCTTATGGGCAATTGTTTCGTCGGCTATAGTTCCCATTAAACCAATATTTCCACCACCATACACTATTCCAATGTTCTTATTGGCAAGCAAACGAGCCATAAGCTTCGCACTTTCTACATAAGTAGCCTTACTTCCTTTTGCTGAACCGCAAAAGATTCCTATTGATTTTATCATACTTTATTAAATTCCAAGTCCCAAATTTCAAGATTCAAGTCCCAAGAATACCCCTTGAGGACTTGGAATTTGAAACTTCGGTATTATTATCGTGATTTATTTTTCAGTGAATTCAAAGTCTATTTGTTTTTTTGCCATGCTAACTTTTGCTATCTTTATCGAAACGGTGTCGCCTAGCTTGTAAGCTTTCCCCTTGCGATGTCCGATTGCCTGATGGTTTTCTTCATCTAAATAATAAAAATCATCCGTCATATTGCGAAACGAAACCATTCCTTCGCACTTATTCTCTTTAATTTCAACATAAATTCCCCATTTGCTCACCCCTGAAATAACTCCTTCGAATACTTCTCCTATTTTATCCATCAAATATTCAGCTTGTTTGTATTTAACTGAAGCTCTTTCGGCATCCGTTGCTCGTTTTTCCATATTGGATGAAACTTTGCATTTTTCTTCATATTCATTCTGATTTACTGACTTTCCACCTTCGAGATATTCCCAAAGCAAACGATGCACCATTAAATCGGGATAGCGCCGAATGGGAGAAGTGAAATGAGTGTAATAATCAAAAGCCAAACCATAATGTCCCACATTTACCGTAGTGTAAATCGCTTTCTGCATAGTGCGGATGGCAAGTTGTTCGATGATGTTTTGTTCAGCTTTTCCGGCAGTTTCGTCTAATAAAGAATTGAATGATTCCGCAATTTGTTTTTTATTACGAAGATTCATTTTATAACCAAACTTCTTCACAAACTCAGTAAATGTATTAAGCTTTTCAGGAGTAGGCTCATCATGAATACGATATATAAAGGTTTTGACGGGTTTGTTGGCCTTGGGTTTTCCAACAAATTCAGCCACCTTACGATTGGCGAGCAACATAAATTCTTCAATGAGTTTATTAGAATCTTTACTTTCTTTAATATACACACCTATAGGTTTCCCCTTATCGTCCAAACGAAACTTCACTTCAGTGGTTTCGAAATTGATAGAACCCTCTTTAAATCTTTCGTCGCGAAGCTTTTTAGCCAAAGTATCGAGGATATTGATTTCAGTGAAATATTCACCTTTTCCTTGTTCGATAATGGTCTGCACTTCTTCGTAATTAAACCTGCGATTTGAATGAATTATGGTTTTATTGAAACTTTGTTTCAGCACCTTTGCGGCTGGTGATATTTCGAAAATAGCTGAAAAACAAAGCTTATCGTCATTAGCACTCAGAGAACAAATTTCATTAGAAAGGTGTTCGGGCAGCATGGGTATTACCCTGTCTACCAAATAAACCGAGCTACCGCGTTCGTAAGCTTCCTTGTCGATTGCTGAACCCGGTTTCACGTAATGAGAAACATCAGCAATGTGCACCCCAACCTGATAATTGCCATTTTCCAACACTTTAAGCGACAGCGCATCATCGAAATCTTTTGCATCTTCTGGGTCGATAGTCATGGTAAAAATATTTCGAAAATCAGTTCTATAGCTTAGTTCTGAAGCGTCAATCTTTGCCGGAATTTTTTCCGATTCTTTTATGGCTTTATCAGGAAATTCGAGTGGAAAATCGAAATCAGCCAAAATAGAATTCATTTCCACATTATTCTCACCCGGATTTCCAAGCACTTTAATCACTTCGCCCAAAGGATTCTTTGAATGTTCATCCCATTCAGTGATAATGGCAACCACTTTCTGCCCATCGCGTGCCCCATTAAGTTTATTGTTAGGTATAAATATATCAACAGGCATATTATGGCGATCGGGAACCATAAAAGCAAAGTTTTTCGACTTCTGAATTATTCCCACCCATTGTTTTTTTGCTCTCGAAATCACCTCAACCACCTGTCCTTCGGGTTGATGATCCTTACGAGTAGGGAAAAGGAAGATTTTCACTTTATCGCCCGGCAAAGCATTTAAGGTGTTGGTTGAAGCAATAATAACATCTTCGCTCCCGTCTTCTGGAATCAGAAATGCTTTCCCTGCTTGTTTCATATCGATGCTCCCAATAAGGAAACTTTCCTTTGCAAAACGCTCATCAATATTCCCCGGATTGAGCTTAAATTTACCCTTTTGCGTTTCGGTTAAAATTTTATCCTGAAGGAGTTCTTGTATGAAACTAATCACCAACATTCGGCTGGCTTTGTCATTTATATTGAGTTCCGACGATATTTGTTTATAATTAAATTGTTTGAAAGGATGCTTTGTGAAAACTGCCACTATACTCTTAATCAAGCCATTCTCGACGTTTTTGTTCTTCTTTTTCTTCTGTGCCATTTGATGTAAATTTTAAAGGATAAAAGTACACATATCAAACGAATATCAGACTATTTTTTTTTAAAAGAATATATTTTGCAGAACAAAAGCTAATGTAAAGCCTCTTATTTACTTCTATAAAAAACCACAAACGTTTAATTATTTCTGATAATTATTACTCATCCTACATGAATATGCAAAGATAAAAACGAAGGGGAGCGAAGTTGAGATGAATCGTGGGGGGAATTAATACCTTATTGTATAATAGCCCTTATAGCTTATCCCCGATTATCGACATATATATTACCGAGGCTCGGGAGCCCTATACTCGATAGTGAGCAACATATTACCGAGGCTCGGTTGGGAATAAACATAAATTTTAAAATATGTTACTGACAGTATTTCATGTAATTACCACTTTACTTCATCATGTTGTCCCTGTAATAGATCAACATTATTTTTTTCATTAGATTCAAAGATAACAGCAATGACACGTTTTTTGATTTTCAAATAATAGTGCCAACAAACAGAAATGAATTTCAAAAATTCAATGCATAAGCCTTTAAAAGATTTTCACCGCTCAATTATATAATTAATCCCTATGAAGGAAATTACTCTATTATTTTTCAGTATTATTTGCATTCTAATAAGGTAATTAGAACATCATTTTTTGAGAACTTTTAAGCTAATTATTCCAAAAGTTAGCTTTAGGTTTGTAAGGATAATACTACATAAAAATCAGATTTATCCTACATATATTTAGTCCATATCCTACATGTGTTTTTGAGGTTTGATATTACTTTTGTTATGTCTTAAAACCCCATAATAATGAAAGTAGTATTAGCAGACGATTCGCCCTTAATTCTTGAACGAGTACTTGAAATGGTAAGCCGATTTAAATTGGTTGAAATTTCTGGTGCATATACTAACGGAACTGATACCCTCGAAGGAATTAAAACCTTACAACCTGATTTGGCAATAGTTGACATCAATATGCCCGGATTAAATGGATTAGAAGTATTACAGGAAATAAGAAAAGAAAATAAAGAAATAAAGTTTATCATTCTTACATTTTATGCAACCGATTTGTATAGAAAAAAAGCCATGGAATTAGGGGCCGATTTTTTCTTTTCTAAAGTTGACGATTTCGAAAAAGTGCCCATGGTTATAGGTGAGATGCTTAAAAAAAAATTAACACCTCAGCTATAATATCCAAAAAGTCCCCAATCTACTTAAATTAGTTTCAAAAGACAAGAAAAATATTTATTTCAAACACAAATGAACCTAACTTAATTCTTATTGTTAACAACTGGGATAATACGAAAATTTACACATTAAATTTTAATGAGCGAAATTAAACTTACTTTTAGAATTAAAAATCGGATTTTAATATAAGAAAAAAAGGTCTCTGTATATTTTACTGCCTAAATACAATTTGTATTATTACCTTTGCAATATCAATAGAAACACTAGTAATAGCAACATAAATTAGACTTTTAGAATGACCAAATCTCTACCAATATATTTGAAGACTATAATGGCTCTAGGGATTTTTATAATTTCTATTTCATCTCAATTATATTCACAATGTCCTCCGGGAACAGGTTTTATTGTATCTTCAAATACTGTATGTTCAGGAACTTCAATACAATTTAATGACACTACATCTGGCTCAAATTTATCTTGTAATTGGAATTTTGGTGATGGGACTTCGTCTAATTTGAACAATCCAATTCATACTTTTCCTGATTTAGCAGGAACTGGATTTGACATTTATGTAGTACAGTTAACCACGACTGATTCTGTAAACAACTGTTCGTCAATTGCCACTGCAACAGTTACAGTTAACCGGAAACCAATTGTTTATTATTGGGAGGCAAATAATTTTAAAATTTGCCTTAATTCGATTAATTCTTTACCATATACGATTTCAGTTTATAATTATTCTGATATTTTAAATATTAGTTCCTATACTATAAATTGGGGTGATGGGAGCGCTACTCAAAACATTACAGTGCCTTTTAACACAACAACTCCTTTAAATCATGTTTACCTAAATTCGGGCAATTATTTAATAAATATAACAGCAATCGGATTAAATGGATGTATAACTTCAACAACAGAAACTCTTTCAATAATAAGTAATCCTGTTGCCCAATTTATGCCCCCTCCTTCAGGGACCAATACAGGTTGCACTCCTGTTACATTGTCTATTATTAATACTAGTACCCACATTACTCCAAGTACATTAACCGTAGTTTCATGGGGAGATGGGATAAGCGATTCATTACCATTGGGTCAATTGGCAGGAGATACTTTAACTCACACATATTTGAATCCTACTTGTGATATGAATGGGGTAAGTATTCCTTATTTTATTCAATTAAACACTACAAATACTTGTGGGTCGAGTTATCAGGTATACTATCCAATTAATGTGTTTAAAAAACCAATTGCGATTTTTACTTTACCCGAAGACACAGTTTGTGTTAACAATATAGCACAATTTTCAAATATTTCATTACCTAACTTTTGTGCGGCTAATCCTGCTACTTTTTATAGATGGAACTTTGGTGATAGCACAATGAGTGGCTATATCCCCGGAATGCCGATTAGCCCTACACCCGATATTACTCACATTTACACTGCTCCAGGGATATATGATGTAACATTAGAAGCTTCAAATACTTCTATGAATGGGTGTGGATTAACTGACACAACATTGAAAATTGTAGTTGTACAAACAGTCGCTGAATTTATGTTTGACAGTGTTTGTATAAACTCGCCTACCCACTTTATTGACTCTTCTATTACTACAGGTGGGCATGTAAGCGGTTGGCTTTGGGAATTTGGGGACGGTTTGACTTCAACTTTACAAAACCCCATTCATACATATTTAAATCCGGGAAACTACAATGTAATACTTCATGCAACGGGTTCAACTGGATGTACCGATACAGCTTCTCATCATATTATTGTATACTCAAAACCTCAGCCAAATTTTTATTATACTCATACTTGTTTTGGCGACACCGTTCATTTTATTGATCTTTCAACTCCATTAAATACTATTATTTCCAGAAATTGGGATTTCGGGGATGGTACTTTTTCTACTATTCAAAACCCTGCACATCATTATAATTCAACAGGGATTTATCAAGTTACGCTTACATTAACCAATGTTTCTGGATGCGTCAAATCTATTACCTTGCCTGTTATTATTCGACAATTGCCAAATGCTGCATTTTCAATTAACTCTGCCATAAGTTGCGCCTTTAATCAACAAATTGTTTTTACTGATTCTTCGACTTCTCCTAATGGAGTAATTCAGAACTGGACATGGTTTTTTGGGGATGGCTCTCCTTCGTCAAATATACATAACCCAAGTCATACATATAATTCTTCGGGTTCTTATTTAATTACACTTATTGTTACGGACCCAATGGGCTGCATTGATACAGTTTCACATTTACAATCTGTCAATCCACTTCCTTTTGCTAATTTTAAAGCCGATACAGTATGTTTAGGCTCACCCACTCATTTCACTGATCTTTCTAACCAGCAAGGAGGTACTCCTATTCATATTTGGAAATGGAAATTTGGTGACAACACAAGCGATACTCTTAATCAAAATCCAACTCATATATATTCAAATCCTGGCTCTTATGTTGTTAAACTTGTTGTTTTTAACCTAAATGGTTGTTCAGACACTATCACACATAATATTTGGGTGGATTCTCTTCCCTCACCTAATTTTACATCTAACATTGTCTGCATAGGAGTTCTAACGAATTTTACTCAAACCTCAGTGACTCATGGATCCCCTATTGTTCAATGGAATTGGCTTTTTGGTGATGGCGGGGTTGCCAATACAATGAATTCTTCTCATTTATACGCTTCTTCAGGAACATTCACAGGAACTTTGCAAGTGACTAATAGCAAGGGATGCAGTAATCAAATAACCCATCCTGTTGTTGTTTACCCCTATCCAATACCCGACTTTTTTATTGTTCCTTCCTGTTTGGGACAACCAACTCAGTTTCTCGATTCATCAAATGGAATGGGATTTCCTATTGTGAGTTGGAGTTGGAATTTTGGTGACGGTACTTTTTCAACTGTTCAAAATCCAATAAAAACATATAATTCAGTTGCCACCTATAATATTCAACTGACTATTCATAATGCTAATAATTGTTTTGCCAGCATTACTAAAAGTTTTGTTTTCGACTCTTTGCCAGATATTCATTTTCATGCTGACACAGTTTGCTTAGGAAGCCCTACTCATTTTTACGATATGTCAATTTCGCATGGCAGTAATAATGTTTCATGGCTTTGGTATTTTGGAGATGGAGCTTCAAGTTCGCTGCAATTCCCAACTCATACGTACAGTGCTCCCGGGATTCACAATGTTTCTCTTATTGTAACTAACTTGAAAGGATGTTTGGACACCCTTATATTACCTGTTTTAGTAGACTCCCTTCCTAAACCTCAGTTTACGGCTACTAATGTTTGTTTAGGAAATGTAACCCAATTTAATCAAAGTTCAATTGCCTACGGAGGAGCTAATATCATCAACTGGAATTGGACTTTTGGAGATGGTAATTCTTCAACCTTAACAAATCCTTCGCATGTATATGCCGGTTCTTCAGCATATACTGTTTCTTTGCAGGTTACTGACAATAAAGGTTGTTCTTCTTCTGTATCACATCCTGTAAATGTATATCCCTTACCTGTTGCTAATTTCTCGACTGTTAATGATTGCTTTGGATATTTAACTACCTTTTCAGATTCAAGTTTTCTTGCTGGTGCCAATTTGTATACGGTGAAAATATTTTTTGGTGATGGAGGCTCTGCGTTAAACATTTTACATCCTACACATGTGTATTCCGCCGAAGGAATTTATAATGTTATTTATATTATTTCTAACACGAATGGTTGCATTGATACTATTGTTAAGCCTGTAATAATTGATTCATTGCCCACAGTGTTTTTTATCACTGATACTGTTTGTAAAGGTAGTGCTACTCAATTTTTCGACTATTCACAATGGCATGGAAGCCCAAATGTTTCATGGAGGTGGTATTTTGGAGACGGTGGAACAAGCACTCTGCAGCATCCATTACATGTATATCCTAATTCCGGAGTTTATAATGCTACTTTGATAGTTACAAATCAATTTGGGTGTTCTGATACCATCATTTTACCTGTTCGCATTGATTCTTTGCCGACTGCTAATTTCAGTTCTATCAACGTACCATTTGGGTCAACGACTCCTTTTACCGATATTTCTGTTCCTCATGGAAGTCCTGTTGTTGGATGGCAATGGTTTTTTGGTGATGGGACTTCTTCTAACCAGCAAAATCCAAGTCATTTATATGCACATGACTCAACATATACCGTAATGCACATTGTTAGAGATGCAAATGGCTGTATTGATACTATAATTCATACCACAACGGTTTATCCATTACCCTTACCCAATTTTACTGCCAATGCCGTTTGCCTTGGCGATACCTCTCATTTTTCTGATTTCTCTCTCCCTTCAGGAAGCCCAATTACTAGCTGGTTTTGGAATTTTGGGGACGGAAATACATCTACTTTACACAATCCATTTCATTTATATGCAAATCCGGGAACTTATTTGGTAAAACTTAAAATTACGGCTGCCAATGGAAGTTCGGATAGTATTACAAAAAATGTAAAAGTATATAATTTACCTATTCCTAATTTCACAAGTAGTATTTCCTGTTTTAATACAGCAACACAATTTAACAGTACCTCTTCGTGGATTTATGCCCCGATTGTTTATTATAATTGGACATTTGGCGATGGAGGAGTTTCAGCAAATAATAATCCTTCACATCAATATCCTTCTTCATCCATTTCAACAAATTATAATGTTGTATTAACAGTTACCGACACAAATGGTTGTAGCAAAAGCATTACACATGTTCAGGTTGTTTATCCTGAAATTATGGCTGAGTTTATTTCTGATACGGCATGTTCATTATCTCCAATTCATTTAGTTGATCAATCTACAAGCCCAATGACAACCATTACTTCATGGCAATGGAATTTTGGAAATGGAAGCATTAGTAATTTACAAGTTCCGGTTTATTCCTATCCGACAGTAAATATTCCAACTTATTATCCGGTAAGATTAGTGATAACAGATAGTCATTTTTGCAGAGACACTGTTCAGCATCTTTTATTGGTAAATCCCTTACCTCAAATTGTTTTTAGTAACGACTCGGTTTGTTTCGGAATGCCTACTCATTTTTATAATTATTCTTATAGCACAGGAGGGGCAATTACAAATTGGCAATGGACTTTTGACGGTGTAGGGCAAAGCACCAGCCAACAGGCTGTGTACACATTTAGCCACTGGGGTTTTTCAAACACATCTTTGACCGCTACAGATACTAATGGTTGTTCGAGAACTTTAATAAAACAGGTTTTGGTTGATTCACTTCCAATTGTTGATTTCAGTTGGTCGAATATTTGTGCCACTACTCTAGTCGACTTTTATGAACAAACATCCAGTAATGCTATTCCCATTTCGACATGGTACTGGAATTTCGGCGATTCAAATTATTCTTCTCTTCAAAACCCAAATCACTACTTTAGTAATGTTGATACCTTTAATATTATTCTAACCGTTACCAATTCAAGGGGATGTTCAAACCATATTGCTCATCCGATTTATGTGAATCCTTCACTTGAATTTACTTTCACTGCCGACACAGTTTGTAAAGGTGAAGCGACAACGTTTACTTATAGCGTATTAAATCCTAACACCCATATTGTAGCCTGGAATTGGAACTTTGGCGATGGAAATACTTCCATTGCACCCAATCCAATACACCAATATGCTTTAGCCGGGAATTATAATGTTTCTTTAACTGTGTTAGATAGCACAAATTGTATGGAAACGATTACGAAATTAGTTCATGTTTTCTCCTTACCTCTTGCAGATTTTACGGTAAACAATGTTTGCCTGGGTTCTTCCGCTGTTTTTTATGATTATTCTTCCGGCATGGGTTCTACTATTGTGAGCCGAGAATGGAATTTTGGAGATGGAAACATTGTTTTAGGTGGAATAACTCATACACACACTTATGCTAATACGGGTTCTTATACATGTCATTTGGTGATTATGAATGCAAATGGTTGTATTGATACAGTTGCTAAAATTGTAAATGTTATACCGATTCCTCAGGCCAATTTTAGTTTTGCTGATGCCTGTTTTGGAAACAACACCCTGTTTACTGATAATTCAAATTCAAATAATACCACTATTAATACATGGTTGTGGAACTTTGGTGATAGTAATACTTTTTTTATTCCTTCACCCAGTCAATATGTTCAGCAGGTGAGTCATTTTTATAATTCCCCGGGGATTTATCAGGCAAGTTTAATTATTTCTAACTCAACCTGTGGGGATACTGCAAGCTACACTATTGTAATTGACTCTATTCCTGAAGCACATTTCATTGCTACTTCGGCTTGCTTTGGCGATTCGACCCAGTTTACTGATCAGTCTATCAGGACTGATTATCCAATAGCCGCTTGGTTTTGGACTTTTGGCGATGGTTTTACCTCAACGCTTCAATCTCCCTCACATTTATATACGAGTACTGGAAATTTTTTGGTGAGTTTGACGGTTACCGATACTAAAGGGTGTAAAGATTCAATCCAACAAATGGTTACTGTGAATAGCCTTCCCGTAGCCGACTTTTCTTTTGTGCCCGCCAATGTTGGTAGTCCTGTTGCATTTAGTGATCTTTCAATACCTAACGGAGGCGTCATATCTGCCTGGCTGTGGGATTTTGGTGATGGAAACTTTTCTTCTCTTCAAAATCCATCTAACGTTTACGCAAATCCGGGATTTTACAATGTAGTTGAACGTGTGACCAATATCTGGGGTTGTTGGGATACTGCAAGCCAAACAGTTATGGTAAATTCGCCTTTCATTGCAGCCGCATTTACTTTTGTTACGGGTTGTGTTGGCTCGTCTACTATTTTCACTGACTCTTCTTCAATTGGATGGGGAAGCATCATTAAATGGTGGTGGAATTTTGGCGACGGATTTTCTTCAGTCCTCCAAAACCCTACTCATACCTATAGTTCAGCAGGCACTTATATTGTGAGCCTAATTGTTGAGGGCAGCTATTCTAATTTCGACACAATTTATCATACTATTGAAGTACATTCAATACCCACAGCAAACTTCACTTCTTCAGCTGCTTGTGTAGGTGCTCTTACCAACTTCACAAACGCTTCCGGCGTTGTTGCCGGAAATATTATTGTAAGCAATTGGGATTTTGGCGATGGCTCTACAAGCTCAGCCTTTAATACCTATAATATATATGCTGATACAGGTTCGTATCCAGTGCGCTTAATTGTGATTTCAGATATGGGTTGTACCGACACTATTACAAAAATAATAATTATAAGTGCGCAACCGGAAGTACATTTTTCAAGTAATGTAACTGATGGCTGTGAGCCATTGTTTGTCACCTTTTATGATTCTTCTTTTGTTGCAAATGGACTTATTGGAAGTTGGTTTTGGAATTTTGGTGATGGCAATACTTCTAATTCGCCGGTTCAGGCAGCTCATTCCTATTTAACTACCGGGATTTATGACGTTACACTGAAAGTTATTTCAGAAAGCGGATGTGCAAACATGCTCACAATTAACAATTTAATCACCGTACATCCTAACCCTACTGCAGATTTTTCCCATTCCCCTGATTGGGTTACGGATATTGATGGGCAGGTTTGGTTTACCGATCTCTCATTTGGTGCATCAAATTGGAATTGGGATTTTGGGAATGGCGCTGTGTCTTATGTTCAATCCCCTGCTACTATTTACACTCAACAAGGTTCGCCAATTGTTACACTGGTGGTTTCAAACACCTATGGCTGCAAAGACACTGCCCGACACGTCATTAATGTTTACCACGACGATGCTTTCTATATTCCCAATGCTTTCACGCCTACCTCTGATAATCTGAATAGTTATTTTGGGCCTTATGGTGAAGATTTGGGCAACAAACACTTTTCGATGACCATTTGGGATCGTTGGGGAGGTTTGGTTTTCTCAACCAATAATTATGCATTTTTATGGGATGGGAAAAGCAAGAACGGAACTAAATGTGCAATAGGAACTTATGTTTATAAAATTTTCCTCGACGATAAAAATGGCGAAAGCAAAGTCTATCAGGGTTATGTAACTCTGGTTAAATAGGTGGATGTAAGTTAACAAAAGAAAAACGATGTTGAAACCCTTTTTTCAATAAGATATTTCAACATTGATTATTTTCATAAAGCCATATTATTTTCCTGTAATCATTCAATATTCTGAAGGGAAAAGAATTCCTTCAACACGAGTAAGTTTTATTTTGACCCATTATATTACAACTTATAATGTAAAAATATGAGGATATAAGGTAAGAATTTTATATCCCATTTTTAATTTTATTTCGTCAAAAAGAGAACTATGACCTACGTACTTTGCAACGCCAGGTCCGTACTTTGCAGCACTAGGTACGTACTTTGTAACGCTAGGTACGTACTTTGTAACGCTAGGTACGTACTTTGTAATGCTAGGTACGTACTTTGTAATGCTAGGTACGTACTTTGTAACGCCAGGTACGTACTTTGTAACGCTAGGTACGTACTTTCCAGCACAAAGTACGTAGGAAGCGACATAAAGTACGTACCAACTGGCACAAAGTACGTACCAACTGGCACAAAGTACGTAAGAAATAGCGCTAAATTTGAAGGAAAATATATTTCAACGGATTAATATATATATGTTTATATTATATAATATTCATGCTTCAAATGGTATATTAAAAGCGAATTTGAAGAAAAATACAAGTTCTGATTATTGCTAAATCATACCCCACATTTCCCTTTTATAAAATTTGAAATTTGTGAATCAGAGCTTATACTTCATAAAAAATCAATTGTTCGAAATAACTTAATTACTAAAAAGCCCAACAACTTAACCCTTCTTCATAAAATTTCGTTTGCAATCATATTAAAAAAGTGTACTTTTGCAGTCTCATCTCTTCGTAGCTCAGTTGGTAGAGCAATTGACTCTTAATCAATGGGTCGTGGGTTCGAGTCCCCCCGAGGAGACCAAATCTTTTAAGAACATTCTTACAAGAAAACGATTGAAAAATGATGTAAGAACAAAGAATACGGATTTTTGGTTTTCGAAGATGTACAAAAAACATCATTTTGCATTGACTTCATAAATCTTAAATCGTTAATCTTTGTTCTTAAATCAAAACAGACTATCTTTTTCTTCAGTAAATTATCTTAAAAAGAAATTTCAGTTGCAGTAGCTTACTGTAACTGAAGTTGCCACTTTAGCTCAGTTGGTAGAGCATCGCATTCGTAATGCGAGGGTCGCGAGT
>JBAWXL010000062.1:0-19346 GCA_037144095.1 Bacteroidota bacterium | reverse complement strand
GTGCTGACAGCTTTGTAGTAGGTGCAAAATTGAACTTAGCCGGTTCACAAGCTTTCGGAATTTATTCAGGTACATTTGATGTAACTGTGAATTATAACTAAAAAATCGTTTTTTCATGATTAAAAAGGGAATCTCAATTGAGGTTCCTTTTTTGCTTTAGGTTTGAGTCGATTAACTAGAGGTTATAACACTGAAAGTATATTATTTTGTCGAAAATTAATTGCCATTAATTTATGGTCTTACTATTTTCACTACTTTATCAACTACTTTTACTACTACTTTTACTACTTTCACAAGCTCCCTTACTACTTTCAATAAAACTTTTAATAAATGCACTAAAACTTACAACTGCCACCTAATAAATTTAAATTGAGGAATAGAAATTTACAATATCTAAAATAGGTATGTTCTAATACGTGCAAACTCTCTTATTCGAATTTATTGATCTTATTAAAGTGAACCTGGGATGCAATTGCAATCCGTATCGTATTAAAAGAAACTAACAGGTCTTTTATACCTGTTAGTTTTAGAAAATACAACTTTTCACAAAGTTATGAATTTATTCTGATGAGATAAAATTCCCTGCTTTAAGGCATCCCAGGATACTGCGCAAAAGGTCCTTCATTCAACCTTGGTTCAAACAAATTAAAATCATCGAAATCAACCAAGCCATTGCCATTGAAATCGGCAATCGTAAACCCATAAACTCCATCATTCATGTAAGGCTCAAAGATATTGAAGTCATCAAAATCAACACTCATACTCTGATCTAAATCACCAAGGAAGCATGCAAAAACCCCTAATGTAATTTGAATCTGTGGGTCATTACCTCCTGGAGCTTGATAAGCATTTTGTGCAGAAGTAGTAAAATCATAAATTATTAAAGGGTTATTAAAGGGTATCGTATTAGCTGACCAAAGTTCTAAATGATTACGGCTACTCACTCTGATATAGTAGCTTTCATTATGTGCTGCATCTATTTGAAATGAAGCCCAACCCGCAGTAGATAAATCAATGCCACTTATACTTATTCCAATAGGATCATAAGGTGGACTTTCATCATAAAGATCAACCTGAATTCTATCAGCAATATCATGCCCATATTTTGAGTAGGTTAGCCCTGATTCCCAATCAATATCCTGAGCCTCATTCATCAAATTAGTCTCATAATTAAATAAACCTTCTAAAATTACGTGAAGACTAATTGTTTTAATTAAATTTACTGAAACTGTGACTCCTAATCTACTTTGACTCTCGCAACCTCCAATTGTTTGACTTGCAAAATAGGTATTTCCATCTATTAAAATATCAGTTGGCAATAATACATTCCCTCCGGTTAGAGTATTATACCATTTAATAGCATTTCCAGAAGCAATTAAATCCGCAATTGTAGCTGCAAAATTAAATGATTGAGTAGCACTTCCAATGGGAGCTGCAGTGCTTACTACTGTAACAATCGGACTCCCTATCATGTTTGCAGTATTTGACTCACATGTATAAGTGCCTGCTTCAGTGATGTTCCATGACAATATACTCCCAGTACCATTCACAGCAGTGCCATAGTTTATGCCTGATCTTTTTAATTGGTAGCTATAATAAGTTTCAGAACCACTGAGATTCAAAGTAATTGGAACACTGCCAATGCAATATTGACCTCCTCCAGACAAATTAAATATTGTTGAGTAAGGAATTGCAAAACCGATTAACTGTGAACCTCCCGGGAAATTGCCTAGACTCACAGTATTCCCTGTTAATTGATTAACCCAGGCTAACCATCCCCAACTATTCCCACTATTGCCTGTTGTATCGTTATGAGCTAACATATAAAGCTCACCCGATTCGCGATCGAATTCCAAATCAGACGAATAATTTGCATAAAATCCAACACTCCCAATTGTTGTAAAAGCGCCCGTTGTTAAATTGATTCTTCCTATTACATCATTGTTGTTATCCAAAGCATATGCGTCTCCAGCATTATTTATAGCTAAACTCTGTAAATCTAAACCTGAATTTGTCCCAACTAAAGTGCTGACACCAGTTAACATATTTACAATATACAGATTGGTTGCATCCACTCCATATAATTTATTGTTAGCCCGATTAAAACTTAAACCCGTTAATTTAACTCCTGTCAGGCCGATTACATTTCTTGCCCCGCTTATAGGATCAATTGTTAATAAAGTATTATTCCCTGCTGTATTACCACTGACACCATACCATAAGCCATTTGCCCAAGTTGCACCTTCAATATTTTGTAGTGAGTTCTGATTTGCAACCGAATTAATAATCCCGGCTGAAACAAGATTAAATTTGCAAGGTCCTTTTGGCAATCCACAGCTTCCGGAATTAGCTATATAAGCGTATGCCTGTTTGTTGAGATTTAGAACATGTATTGATTTACTTTTACAGTTATTTGAAGAATTTGCATCACCGCTTAAGGAGGTGCAGGCATTAATTGAATATACTCCTGCAGTACTGTTCCATGAATCGAAACTTACTTGCTGGTATGAACCGGAAGCAATTGAACTGATAGTTTTCGTAGAAGAATAACTACTCCCAATTGTTAGGCTAACATTAAAAGTTTCGGTATTTGGCCCTTCGTTTTTAAATGTAGCTTTAGGAATAACTGATCCTTGTGCAAACGCTTCATTTAAATCGATACTTGTTGTCGATACATCATGTGCTAATGCAATATTAATATCATCAATAAAGATATTATTACCATATGCAGAAACAGCTTCTAAAATAACATATCTTGAATTTCCGGCAGAACCCACAGGTAAATTATAAAAATATTGATACCAAGCAGATGAAGCAACCACTGGGCTTAGAGAAATACTTCTATTCACAGTACCCAATAAGGTAGCACCGACAACTGAAGAAGTAGTATTATAATATACATTTACTTGGTCGGAATATGTTAAATAGGCATTATCCCTATACATCCAAAACGAAACTTTAAACCCATCAGTTGAAAGATTTAATGGAGGTGAAATTATATCTGACTTAGTGCCAGCTGCAAAATTAAAGCTGTTAAAATAAGCCATTCCTGCTCCTGAATGAGGAGAACAAGTTGGGTAAGTTCCACTTGTTGAACGATTCCAATTCCCAGTACCTGACACTTGAGTTAAAGTCCAACAATTAGGAATAAAAGTAGTTCCGTTAAAGCTTTCATTAAAAGGGAAAGCATTGATATTTCCGCAAAGTGTTGTAAATGCAAAAGGCCCTGCCCATGAGCTAGTGCCATTATTACCGCAATCTGATTTTACATAATATTGATAAGTAATGGAAGCAGATAATCCTGTTAATAAAAAAGGATTTTGCAAAATTCCACTTATAGTTGCACCATTGCCATGAGTAAAACCGGTTGGTCCAAATTCAATAATCCATGAGGTTGCTGTTGGATTAACCCAACTTAGTTTTGCAGAATTAGCAGTTATGTTATTAGCAGTCAAAGCAGTTGGGGTAAGACAAACATTAGCTGAAGTAAATGAATAAGGACCTATCCAATCACTGTTAGAACTACTACATATTGCTCTAACGTAATAGGCATAAGTGGTTGAAGAAGTCAAACCACTTATATGTTGAGGATTTGTCGCAGTCGAAATCATCGTACCAGTGCCTTGAACAAAGCCACTTAATCCCCATTCGACAGCCCATGAGGATTCCGACCCTCCTGCTGTCCATCCTAAATCTGCAGATTGTGATGTTATATTATAGGCAGTTAAAGACGAAGGAAACATGCAAGAAGGTGGAGCAAGAATATTAACTAAATAATCCTGTGCTTGACCATAATTTGAATTTGAAGCACCACAAGCTTGTGATGAAGAGGGTTGAGAGTCATCCCCTCCACGAATGCGCATACGTATATTTCCTAAATTCGAAGTAAGTGGGACCGAAATAATTATTGTGGCTGTTCCACTTGCTCCAGCATTTGTGTTAGATGAAAAAAATTCAGTTGTTTCAAAAGTGCCATTCTGATTAAAATCTAACCAAACACCATTATATTGAGAGGCATCAGAACTAAAAGTCAATATTAAATTATAATTAAAACCTGCCTGTAGATTTGGTATTGCATTTTGTGTGGCAGTATAATTGATAAAATACGGCGATGCGTTGCTGACTGTTGTTTGATTTAGTGTCCCTAATTTAACCTGTGAAATAAAATCAGTACTACCTCCATTTGTATATGTTGGTGTACAATAAACTAATGCAACTTGAATGGATTTACTTATACAGTTATTAGATGCGGTTGTATCGCTAATTAATGAAGTGCAAACATTAGCTGTAAAAACTCCGATTGTAGCATTCCATGAATCGAACGTAATCTGCTGGCTTGCACCTGGAGCAAGAGAAGCAACTGATTTAGTTGATGTATATGAACTCCCTATTGTCAAAGTAACATTAAAATTTTCTGTATTTGCTCCCACATTTTTAACAGTAGCTTTTGGAGTTACATTTCCCTGAGATACAACATCGTTTATATCGATGCTAACAGAAGAAGCATCATGTGCTAATGGCAATTTAATGTTAATATCATCTATATAGATATTATTCCCTACAGCAGATAATGCTTCAAAAATAATATGTCTTGAGTTTCCAGCTGAACCTGCCGGTAAATTATAGAAGTATTGATACCAACCATTAGATGAAACAACAGGACTTAAAGAAATACTCCTATTAATTGTACCTAATAACGTTGCTCCAGAGATTGAGTTGAATGTATTATAATATACATTCACTAAATCAGCATTCGTTGAATAAGCATTATCACGATACATCCAAAAAGAAACCCTATAGCCGTCAGATGAAAGATTCAAAGGAGGTGATATTAATGCTGATTTTGTAGTTGAAGGGAAACTATAACTATTAAAATATGCCATACCTGCTCCAGAATTAGGAGAACAAGTTGGATTAACTCCGCTTGTAGAACGCGTCCAATTACCTGTGCCTGCTACTTGTGTTACTGTCCAACAATTAGGGACAAAGCTAGTTCCATCAAAACTTTCATTAAGAGGGAAAATGCTTATGTTATCACAAAGTGTTGAAAAGGAATAAGGACCAACCCAAGTACTCCCACAAGTAGCTTTCACATAAAATTGGTAAGAAGTTGATGCGGTTAAACCCATCAGAGGGTATGGATTCTGTGTTGTTCCAATAATTACTATACCGCTACCCTGAGTAAAACCTGACAATCCATATTCTATATCCCAAGGAGTTAAAGTTGCTGAAGTCCAGGACAAATTAGCAGAATGAGCTGTTAAATTATTTGCATTTAAAGCACTGGGAACAGGGTTTGTTCCTAAAATATATCCATTATTATCAACCAATGGTAAGGGGAAACCCTCATTCAACATCACATTATTCAAATTAATATATGCATTAGTTCCGGTAACAAAACTTTGGTTTAGTGTGAATTTTAATTTTATAATTGTACCTGCCGTATTAAAGGAGGATGTCCCATACCCTGCGAAAATAAGTTGACCACTCGATGGATTTTTCATATAAGTCCAACCCTGAGAAAGGGTTCCATTCGTTTCAATGTCCATAAATGTAAGATAAGAAGCATTATAAGTCACAGTACCCTGAAATGATATTACGGATTCGCCTAAAGGTAGTGATTTAATTTGTATAGGGTAATAAAAAATAGAAGAAGAAGGACAAATGGTTGTATCTGGCATAATTATTCTAGTGTCATAAATTTGAAAATTTCCTGATGTTGCATTGGCTCCAACTGAATCATGAACGTTAACATTTAAAATTCCACTTCTTTTTGCTGTAATTAATCCGGTTTGAGTAACTGACCCTATAGAAGTATCATTTACACTCCAGGTAAATGGAGCTAATCCTCCACCATTAACCGTTAGTTGTAGAGTTTCTGCAGCCGATAAACTACCAGTATTTGGGGATATTGTCAGTGTTGGCAAATTAATAGAAGAAAAATAACCATTGGTAAAAGTTGGCAAAAGATTTTCATTAAATAATCCGCTTATAAAAGAAATTGATGAACTTCCTGTATTTTGAGTTGAAACATGGAATCGAATATAAATAATTGTACCACTACCAGTTAAGGCTGTTGAACCATAAAAAACCATTGAAAAATTACCAGAATTATTAACATTATATGTTGGAGTGGGATAAGATGCCAGCAAAGTCCCTGTTTGATCTATTCCAACAGGAAATAGAATATTTTGATTAAAACTGATGGAAATATTTCCTGATACTATATTCAAACCACTCATATCTGTTGTAGTGATTGGCACCAGAATATCTGCTCCCTGCCATTGGTTAAGATTAGATGGAATTGTAAGTCGCATTGCCCGAATTTCAACAAGATTTGTAGTGTCAACAATGCCATTACTGCTCTGAACCACCACTTTTGTAAATCCAGGTTGAATACCTGTAAGTAATCCAGAAGTGCTAATGGTTGCAACAGTCGGGTTTGTCAATGACCATTGATAAGGATCAGTTCCTCCTGAAACACTAAATTGAATTTGTTCTCCTTTTGTAATTGTACCTACATCAGGAGAAATTGTAATGGTGGGTGCTGAACTAATAGTAATATAAGCATTTTTAAAACTCATGATGGGAGTACCTTCATTAAAATAATTATTAGATGCACCAGTAAAACTCAAATAAAAACTGCTTGATTGTAAGGCGGTAAATCGAATATATATAAATTTACCACTACCTGTTAATGCTGTAGTGCCATAGCCTGAAATAGTTATTTTACCCGGCACTGAAGTATTAACGGTTGGATTTCCAAATGAAGAACTAATAGTGCCTGCTACAATAACAGAGGTTGCTTGAAAATAAGATTGGTTATATGTTAATTGTAATAAGTAAGATATAACGCCTTTCCCTGTTAAACTACTATCTGCATAAATTGGGATATCTATGGTATTTCCTGACACAGCGGTTGTGTCAGGAATCCTCATTGCTATAGTTTGAGCATGCAAAAACTCGCATGCAAAAACAATTTGCAATAAAATGAATACGATGGTATATTTTCTCATTGTCTTTAAAATGAAGTAAATGAATAATGCATTCGCATATAGGCATACTGTCTTTGTAAATAATAAAAGACGGTTTGCAAATTATCTTACAATTTGAAATAGCTGTGATTTCGAAATGCCATCAACAGTCATTCTTATAAAATAAGAGCCATAATTTAGTTTAAGCCCTTTCATAGAAATAGATACTGAATATTTTCCCTTAGATTTACTTTCATTTACAAGTGTGCATACCTTTTGCCCTATTATATTGTAAACCTCTATATTTACCATCTGGTTTTCTCCTTTCAATTGGTAGTTAAGCATAGCATTCCCTGTAGATGGATTTGGAAAAATTGGAGACATTCCGGTTTTATCATTATCTTGATCTGAAGAAACTCCTGTTGAATTGCTCATAATAGTTATACTTCCATTATGAACACTACTTGTCATATCGTTTTCATTGGCAAGGAATCTGTTTACCGTTAATGGAGTAGTTATTGTATTTCCTGAAGGTAATAAAGTATGAAAAGTCAACTGAGCAAGTATGGTGTCAGAACTTAATGAATATGATCCACTCATTGCAATCATCAATAAACCATTTATACTATCAACGTTGAACACCATATTCATTTCAGATAACATATTTGACACCTGGCTTACTTGAAGGTAAGTAGGGTCGTATTGTAGTTTAATTTCTGATGCAGACATGCCTGACACATTGGTAACATTTAAGGGTATAATTACATCCTGTCCTTTCATCACAGTGGCTGACCCAATGCTTAATTGAGGATAAGAAAGCAAGGGAAACGTTGATTTTAATAATTCAGCAGGAAAAAATTGTATTAAACCAACAACATATTGTGAAATGAGCGAGGCATCATAAGCTGTTATACCGCCAAAAGCACTGACATCAGCAACAATTTGTTGGGTTGGATTAAAACTAATGAGACTAACAACATATTGTAAAATAAGCGCTGCATCATAGCCTGATATTATACCATTCTGACTTACATCTCCCATCAATGGAGTTAATGCTCCTGTTGTTTTCCATGGAGTATAATTAACCGAATCAGTAACAATGTCCTGAGCACTTGTCCCATTGCCTGCTGTATTTGAACGTATTGGACCTAAGTTACTTCCCCACCAACAATTGCTGGCATTTATGTTAAATGCCTTATTCACATTATTTATAGCAAAATAATAATTATGATTGAAATCACAATTAGTAAACACAGGATTGGATGATGCAGTTGCATAAACACCATAGTTGTTAAAATCAATATGGCATTTTTCAATATTTGGACTTGCACTTATTGTTGTAATTCCCTTATTTGCATAACGGATTATACAATTCTTCAGCTTACATAATGGGTCAAGGGATTCATTTTCAAACATCAACCCATTCCAGTTATAGCTATAGCCATTTACACTAGCTGAAGAAGCAGTTGAATCCGAATTAGAATCTCCACCATAAAAATCATCATATATACTTGTAAACACAATATTGCTATCAGGTGTTGACCCTCCAACAGCAGATAGTCCTTTAAAAACATCTAATTTTCCATAAGATGAAAATTTACAAACAATTCCCGGGTTAATTGTTAGGGAAGCACCTGTTCCAATAATATAACTTCCAAATAAATATGGAATATTTGTTATGCCTCCAAAGTTTCTTTTAGTCAAGGTAACATCTTGGGTTAAAGTTTCATCTCTAACTTTTAACACCTTATAGGTTGTTCCTGAGATAATATCATTATTAGTTGATGCGGGGTATGAAACCAAGGATATTTGCATTGGATAATATTGTAGATTATTAAAGACACAATCATCAATTTTTGGAGTAGAAACTCCATTCATATTAACTCCATAATTAAGATTTTCAAATCGAACAGAATCAATAGTCGGAGAAGCACTTAAAGTTGTAATTCCCGTGTATCCATACTTAAAAATTGTATTTTTAACCGTGCTCGAATCATTACTTACATCATTAAAAGTAATCCAATCAGAATATCCAATACTTGGTGAAGTGGCCGAGCCATTTTGATTCATATCGCCCGGGTTTCCATAGCTATCATCATTAACATCAGTGAAAACAACCGGATTACTTGATGTGCCGGAAATATTTAATAATCCATTGACAATAAAGCCATAAGAATATGACGATTTAAAAACAATGCCGGCAGGAATCGTAATGGTTGTTCCTGAATTAATTGTACAACTCCCTTCCATATAATACGAAATATTATTGTATCCGCCAAAATTTCTTATCGGCACGCTGGCTGATTGTGAATAAGTTTCTGGAATGACAGTTAACGCCATTAAACCCACATTAAGTGCTGAACAATTGGTGAAAGTTGGATTTGAAAACATACTTAATTCAATAGGAGAATTTGTAATATTATAAAACTGCGAATTCTTAAATTCAGGATTGGCTGATCCAACAACCCATGCACCATTATAACTTGCTAATTGAATCGTAGTACTATCAATTGTTGCATGAGAATTTAATACACGAATACCGCTTCCGGCATAAGAAATTTCACAATTTTTCAAGACATTTACCGTGTCAGAATTCAAACTATTATTCTCAAATCTAATTCCACCCGGATAAGTAGACCACCCAGAAGAATAATATCCGGATCCCCAGTCCCCTTTACTTGGGGAGGTAGAACTTCCATTATTATTCGAATCCCCGCCTTTTGAATCATCTGCATAGGATGTAAAGTATATTTTATGCGAAGCTGTGCCTTTTGCTATTAAATTTCCATTGACTGTTATATAAGAATAATTATAGGGAGGGTAGGCACTATTAGTTCTAAATTTAATTACAACATCAGGCATTATGGTTAATTTGGCATTACTGGAAATAGTAAGTTGATCAATAATATAAGCAATATTTGTGATGCCTGCCACATTTCGGGGAGCAAGTGTTGCATAAGATGAAAGTGTCCCTTCGATTATTTTGATAGCCTTACTGAAATTTGAAACAAAACTAATATTTGTAAATGTAGGGTCAGATGTCAAAGACATAGCAATTGGGTCATAACTACAATTTTGTATGATAACACTATCAATGATTGGGTTTGAATTACCATCACAATACACACCATAATTTGAAGTATTTGTAATTGTGGAATTTCTAAGTTGCCCTCCTGCATTTTCAAATGTAACACCCCCTTTGCTTGTACTGCCTCCATATTTTAATGTTGTATAATTAATTAAACAATTTGCATCATCACTGGTCGCTCTAAAATAGATAGATCCCCAATTTCCGGCTGCAGGGTAAGTAGCATTTCCATCGCCATTTGTATCAAATGGGTTTCCTTCATTGTCATCTTTTATAGAGGTAAAAACAACTTTTTGAGTGGCGTTTCCATTTGTTCTGAAACCACCATCCACATATATGCTATTATAACTGGATTTTATTACAACTCCTGCTTCCACAGTGTCATAAACTCCAGATTTAATGGTCATGTCAGATAATAAAATATAAGTTATATTTTCAAACCCTGCCATTGTTCGTTTTCTTATAGTTCCATTTTGACAAACATTGCCACCCAATAAGCCAATTGCTCTTTGACCAATGTTGGTAAAAGTAATCCCAGAAAAGGTTGGATTAGATGATCCTGAAATACAAAAAGGAGTATATTGTATGTTTATCATACTATCATTTATAAAAATAGGATTAGAAACCCTGTAACATGAAACCCCATACTGAAGATTAACGAACTGACAATTTGATATGGTCGGGCTGGCATCAATTGTGGCTATAGCTGCTTCGTTTATAGATACATCCCAATTCCCATTTATATTGCAAGAATTAATCTGGTAATTGTATATCTTTGCATATTTAATCCGACAATAATTTAAAAATCCATTGCTCCCTGCTTCAAAAACAAAACCTCCCCAATCTCCAACTGAAGGAGATGTCATTGTTCCATCTTTATTGCAATCGGCAGGATTTCCATAATTGTCATCTTTTGCTGAAGTAAATGTAATCATGCTATCTAAACTTGCATTAGCATTCAAGGTTCCATAAACTAAAAATTTGTGATTATATGAATATGATTTAATTACAATTGCTTTGTTTATAGTTAAGATTTTACCTGCTGGAACTATAATCTGATTGAGCATTAAATAGGTAATATTTGGCACATTAGTTACTGAACGAATAATTAAGTTTGCATCTGCTGTAAGAGTACCGCCTAAAAGTCCAATAGCATCGTAGGCATTATCTGAAAATGAAAATGTATTGTTTGTGAAAATTGGATTTGCTTCAAACGACATTGCTATTGGAGTCATCTGGCTTGAACCTATGGTATCATATTTAAGGATAGGATTGGAAGCATTGGCAAGATACAATCCAAAATAACAATTTGAAATATTACATGAATCAATTGTTGGACTTGCATCCCACATACTAATTCCTCCCTGATTTGTTGAGCCGGCATATCTTACTTTGCAAAAAGCTAAATAACACGCGGTATCAATACTCGAATTATAAAAATTAATTCCATACCAATTGCCACTCGCTGGAGCAGTAAGCATCCCATCTTCATTGCTGTCGCCTCCCCAATTGTCATCTCTGATCGAAGTAAAGTATATGCTTGAAGTGGAACCTCCTTTAGCATATAATTTACCATAAACATCAATAGAATGATAATCATAAACTTTTATAATATTTCCACTATCAATATTGAATTTTGCAGCACTATTTACCACTATTCCCTGACTAATTACATAAGGCATAGGAATTTTCGGAAGCCCTAATAAGGTGTTAACCTGTTGAAAATTAAGCATTGCGTAATTGTGAGTATTTCCCGAATAGATTTGCGTACCACTTAACTTAATATTACCTTCTGCACCATAAAAATAGGGATAAGTACATGCGCTATCAACAATATTTGAAATTATTGGACTTCCACCGCTTGTAATATATATACCTGAATAACTCTTGGTTACTTCGCAATTTGAAATAGTTGGACTTGAATTTTCGAAGTACAATGCACCAAGTGATCCGCTGCCTGCATATCTTATTTTACAACGGTTTAAAATACAAGCTGTGTCAATACTTGAATTAAAAAAACGCATTCCGACCCAATCGCCATTTGAAGGGCTTGTTGCATTTCCATCCCCATTACTATCTCCTCCCCAGTTATCATCTTTTATTGAAGTAAAATAAATATTTTCACCTAAGTTAGCATTAGCAATTAAAGTTCCATATATATCAAGATAATAACCACTTGCAAATTTCAGCACATTATTCGAACCAACTACAAAACGACCTCCCGATGATAACGTCATTCCATTTGGAAAGTAATAGGGAATATTTAGGGTAGGAAAGATTAGGGTATCAGCCAAACTGGAGTAGCCCAAATAAACCACATTATTTGTATTTCCGGTTAATGTGTTTGTTCCTCCAATGTTTATCACAGCAGAAGCATTATAATAAAGGGGATATGTACAATTGGTAATAATCGAATTATTAAGGGTCAGGTTAAATTTGTTTTGTAAAGATATTCCCTTTGAAAAATGCTGAATGGTATCATTTGTCAGCGTAGCACTTCCATATCCAATCACTCCATAGCCACTAGAAATAGCTGTACTTGAATTTGTATTGATACTGCTATTCGACATGTTTAGTATCCCTGTCGACTCTATGTTAACACCTGTTGAATAAAAATCTTTTAATGCAGTAGATTGTAAGGTAGCAGTGCCTTTATAAACATAAAAATATTGAGCATACTGAACCAAACAAGATGTTAGATTTGTTGTCCCGCTAAAACTTGAGTTTCCTGTTTGGATTATTCCCCATATTCCCGGAATTGGAGAAGGACTACTCGAAGTAAAAGTAACATTAGTAGCATTCAGTGTCCCTAATATAGTTATGCTTTGGTTATTATCAAATTTGACAGTAACTCCTGCATCCACAGTAAGAGTTATACCGGAATTTACCGTTACAGATGATGTTACGATATAAGGACTACCGGCAAGGTTCCAACTGGTGTTACTTGAGATGGTTCCTGAAACATTTGTTCCAAAAACTGCTTGCATACTGCATAAGATAAATGCAGCAAAAAAAGTAAATAGTTTTTTCATTGTTTTTGTTTTTGATTGTTTATAATTATTTTTATAGTTGTTTAATGAAACTTTTATTATCAATATAAAAAAAAACAGCGTAGCCATACCGCCTACGCTGTTTTTGAGATTCTATTAAATTAACATTGCATGTAAAAACCACTGAATTCTCAAGAGGTATTATACTTACTATCCTGTAATGAAGAAATTCAATAGATTTCAACAACAGAATCCGGCTAACGCTATATTTTTTATTCTTTTTTTGTTCTACATAAATCGTTTGTTTTGAATTACAAAGATACAAAATTTTCAATTGCAAATATGTTTTCCTCAAAATAATAAAAAAAGTTATAAACAGCTTATGCCTATAGCTTACAATGCTTTAGGTCATGGAACCTACGGTCACAATGCTTGTCGAAGTGCCAGTGTATCGCAACGATGTACCGACAAGCTCAACGACAAGGGAGTCAATTCATCATACTATTCATTTGGAAATGCCTACTGGATGCGCCATGGATTGTGTTTATTGAAAATAAGATTTACAATATGCTTGATGCCATTTGTTTTTTACTTGCAAAATTTAATTGGTTTTATAACCATAAGTGCTTTCTTGTCTGTCAAATTGAGCATTGCGTCAACCACATACTATTATGGAGCTTTGTTCAATACTCATTTCTATATCTGTTTTAAGTTTTCCAAAGCATTTTTTCTTACTTTAAGTCTAAATCTGTATAAAGGTTGATTTAACTCGTAAGTACAATTTTCCAGGTCACTAAATTAAAAAATAAGTCAAAGTTATACTTGGGTCTATTTTTTGTGCTCCTTATACACTAAATGTAATTATCTTTGATTTAGCAAAAGGGTTCTTTGTAAAGCAAAATAGTGTTAATTTCGAGGTTGCAAATTCGGTTGCATTTTAATTTTTTTAAAAATTGAAATGATTGATATTCAGTATATAGAAAAGATGGATTTTGTCCCTTTCTCTCCGCTGACTAAAAAAGCAAATAAACTAAAACCGCTGAAATTCAAAGATTTCAGCGGTTTTTTGTTTCCTGAAAAATGCATTAACATGGCTAAATTATCAGATATTCGGAAGGGAATTGCAAATTTCATTAATTGAAAACATTTACCACTTAGCAAGGAAGTTTTCATTGCCATTACGCTTAAGCCAACGGGCTAAAATGATAATATGCTGTGGCTTTAGCCTAAGGATGATTATTGCAATATATCAAATTATTATTGGATTAATTAGTCAGGACGGCATTCAAGATAATCATTCAATATTCTTCAAATGCTCAGTTTTCCTCGAAAAATATTTAACCAAAAAAAAAAAAATAATTTGTTTGACCATTCATTTTATTTGTAATATTGCAATTGCATTTCGTATCCGCATTTAATTAACCCGAATTAAGATGAAAACGATTTTCTCTTTCCTCGCACTCATGCTTTTTTTAACCAAAAACATGTGTAAACTACACACTCAGATGATAAATTATCATTGGTTGAGCTTACAACAGTTTGTATCGTTTCATTTTACTTAAAATATTGCTAAAGGAGGTTCGAAAAGTATTCTTTATGAAAACTACGCGCCTGACCAGCTTTTCCCGAATAGAATCATATGCGTTAAAATAGCTGTCGGGCATGTCAGACATTACAACTCAATTCCAATAATTTGCCTGTTTAGTCAGACATAATTCCTTCTATTTAAAAAATTTGAATAGAAATATATTTAGCAACTAAAAACAAATTCAACAGCATGAAACACTTTTATTCACTCATCATCAGCATATTCTTGCTCAATGCAACATTATATGCACAAACCCCACAGGCAATTAATTATCAGGGAGTAGCACGCGATGGTAGCGGCAATGCTCTCCAAAATCAAAACATATCAATTAAACTAAGCATGCTCAGCGGTAGTGCAGTTGGACCGATAATTTATGTTGAAACCCATTTTACCACTACAGATGGTTTCGGGTTATTTGCATTAAAGATTGGTACAGGGATAGTTGTTACAGGAACATTTAGTTCGATTAATTGGGCGAGTAGCACTTTTTATTTAAAAGTAGAGATTGACCCAAATGGAGGGACTAATTACCAGTTAGTTGGAACCAATCAATTTCTATCCGTTCCGTATGCTTTATATTCGGCACAAAGTGGGACAGGCGGAGCAACAGGAGCAACAGGGGTTAGTGGAATTAATGGAACAAATGGAACGACTGGTGCACAAGGTCAACAGGGAATTCAAGGTGATAGAGGAGCAACAGGACAAAGTGGGGCACAGGGAATTAGTGGTGTAAATGGTCAGGCTGGGCTTACAGGCACAACAGGCGCAAGCGGTGCTCAGGGAATCCAGGGAGTTGCAGGACAATCAGGAGCACAAGGCATACAAGGTGTCCAAGGATTAAGTGGTAAAACCGGTGCAACAGGATCCACAGGGATTCAAGGCACTGTTGGGGCAACCGGGGCAATTGGGCAAACAGGAGCATCGGGTTCAAATGGTGTCAATGGGCTGATTGGTGCTACAGGAGCCACAGGATCGCAAGGCATTCAGGGTGTTGCTGGAGCAAGTGGACAAACAGGTCTACAAGGGATTCAAGGCTTACAGGGTTCAACAGGAGCTGATGGAGCATTGAATGCATGGTCGCTAACAGGCAATAATGGAACTGTTGATGGAACTAATTTTATTGGAAATACTGATGATGTGCCATTGACTTTTAAAGTGAATAATATAATTTCAGGGAAAATTGATCATACCTTATTAAACACATCATTAGGGTATCAATCTCTTTATTCAAATACAACTGGTAATAACAATACAGCCTTTGGGAATGAAGCTTTAATTAATAATTTCACTGGAAATTATAATTCTGCTTTTGGATCATATGCTCTTTCTTCAAATACAATAGGATCTTATAATACAGCCCTAGGATTGAATTCTCTTTTTTATAACTCTTCAGGAACAAATAATGTAGCCATTGGAAACAGTTCACTTTATAGTAACACCACAGGTTATTCTAATGTTGCCAGCGGAGGTTCTTCGCTCTTTTATAATACAACGGGTTATAATAATTGTGCAAACGGAACAAATGCACTGCTAAATAATACAACAGGTTTCAATAATACAGCCCTGGGAACTGATGCGCTTTCTTCTAACACAACAGGAAACTCCAATACAGCTTCTGGGAAAAGTGCATTAATAGCTAATACCACAGGGAGCTTCAATACTGCAACTGGTTTTAATGCGTTATTGAATAATACCACAGGAAGTTATAATACAGCAAATGGAAATTATGCGCTTTTTTCTAATACTACCGGTGGCTACAATACTGCAACTGGTTTGAATTCACTTTTTTATAATTCTACTGGGGATAATAACGCCGCAAATGGGAGTGGTGCATTATATAGAAATACAACGGGATATTCAAATGTTGCAAATGGTGCATCTTCACTTTTTACAAACACATCAGGTTATAACAACACTGCAAATGGCCAAAGTTCCCTTCATGAAAATACAATAGGTGTCAATAATACATCTACCGGATCTTATTCCCTTTATTCAAACACAACAGGACGTTCTAATGTGGCTTTCGGGGCAAATGCCCTTTACAGCAATACTACCGGAAGCAACTTAGTAGCGGTAGGCGATTCGGCACTGTTCAGCAATATAAGTATTCTGGCAGTTGACAATACTGCTGTTGGTTCGAAAGCTCTTTTTGCAAATAATGGAAGTGGCAATACAGCTACAGGATCAAAAGCACTTTATACAAATTTATCAGGAGTTAACAATACTGCCACCGGAATGGGAGCACTTTACTTAAACGCATCAGGCTATAGCAATACTGGAAACGGTTGGAAGTCACTCTACTATAACACTGGTGGTTCTAATAATACTGCCAGTGGAATGGCTACACTTTTTAATAATACAACTGGCAATTATAATACTGCCAATGGTTCAACTGCGCTCTATAATAATACAACTGGTTATTCCAATACTGCTTATGGGTATGGAGCATTATACAGCAATAAATCAAACTTCCGAAATATTGCAATTGGGTATAGTGCCATGTTTTATGCAGATGATCGGACAGATGGCAGAGAAACTTCTAATATAGCGATAGGAAATGAAGCACTAAAGGGAAGTGGCATTGCTTCAGGGAACACTGGGCAGCTTAATATCGCAATCGGAGATCAGGCAATGTATTCTAATACATCGGGAAGTGATAATACTGCAACAGGTTACAGAGTACTTTATCTCAACACTTCTGGTAGCGACAACACTGCCTCCGGTTGGTATGCACTTTACAATAATACATCTGGTATCAATAATACTACCAATGGAGCAGGATCTCTTTATAATAATACGACTGGAAACTATAATACTGCCAGCGGATTGGGCTCACTTTACAATAATACATCTGGAAATTATAACACAGCGATTGGATATCAGACTATGTTTACCAATAAAGCCAACAACCGAAGTGTTGCAATAGGTATCAATGCCATGTATAATGCTGACGACCGAACTTCGGGTAGGGAAACCTACAACACTGCTATTGGATATGAGGCCCTTAAAGGAGGATACACTTCATCTTATAACACAGGTAGATGGAATACTGCAATTGGAGATCAGGCACTATATTCAAATACTGCAGGATATTCAAATACTGCTAATGGAAGTGGTTCACTTAAATCAAATATTACTGGATATGAAAATACGGCTATTGGAAAGGATGCACTTGCAAGTAATACTGAGGGATCTGAAAATACAGCGGAGGGTTTAGCTTCTCTTTATAGCAATACTACTGGAAGTAACAATACTGCTATTGGAATTAATTCGCTTGCATCCAATACTACCGGAAATGAAAATACTGCAACCGGAGCGCATTCATTATTAAGCAATTCAACGGGAAGTTCTAATTCCGCTTTCGGAGAATATGCCTTACAAACCAATACAACAGGTAGCTTTAATACTGCTATTGGGCACCAATCTCTATTTTCAAACACAACAGGAGAGAATAATACAGCTACAGGAAGTACAGCACTTAATAACAACACAATTGGTTATGAAAACACAGCAAATGGTGCAAATGCCCTACTATATAATACTGAAGGCTACTTTAATTCTGCTACAGCGGCATACTCTCTTTATAATAATACCACTGGATACAGTAATACGGCTAATGGAGTTCGTACACTTTATCTGAATACCACAGGAAACTCTAATACAGCCTTTGGAATAGTAGCCTTATATTCAAATACTACTGGTAATAATAATTCTGCTGCAGGTACATCATCTTTACAAAATAACACCACTGGTGGTGACAATACTGCAACTGGAGCGTATTCAATGCCAAACAATACTACCGGAAGTTATAATTCCGCTTTCGGTGAATACGCCCTGAAATATAACAGTACAGGAAACTACAACACTGCAAGCGGGCAACAATCACTTAGCTCGAATACAACTGGTGGGTATAATACTGCAATCGGAAAAAGTGCCCTTTCTTTTAATACAATTGGTACAAACAATACAGGGATTGGAAATAACTGTTATCCGACAATTAACTCACTTTCCAATTGGAATGGTCTCGGATATAATGTTGGGGGCGCTGGCAGTATCAGCAACTCTGTTGAAATTGGAAATACTTCAGTAACCAGTATTAAAGGACAAGTTGCATTTACAACTTGGAGCGATGGACGCATTAAAGAAAATGTAGTTGCAAATGTACCTGGATTGGATTTTATTTTGAAACTTCGTCCAATCACTTATAATCTAAATATCCATAAGCAAAATGAAATAATGTACAAGGATAAAAAGGATGATAAACATGATTGGAATGGGAAATATGACATTGAAAAGATTAAAATGACTGGTTTCATTGCACAGGAAGTTGAACTAGCTTCTAAAGAAATTGGTTTTGATTTTAGTGGAATCGATAAACCCCTTACCAATGAAGGACTTTATGGTTTACGTTATTCTGAATTTGTAGTTCCATTAGTAAAAGCAGTTCAAGAACAACAAGTGCAGATACAAGAACAACATCTAAAAACACAATCACAAGAACTTCAGATAATCGAATTGAAAAAGATTATAGAGCAACAACAACAGCAAATTAATAGTTTACTTAAAAGATAATCATCTGATAATACCCCCCATTCGGTTCGTCTGAGGTTCTACCTCAGTCGAATCTATCTTTTCAGGCTTTGCCTGTTTATTTAATTTATACATTTTTGTAATTATATTTTCCCTCTCAACCTATAACATCAAAT
>JBAWXL010000061.1:0-19644 GCA_037144095.1 Bacteroidota bacterium | reverse complement strand
CACGTTTTTAAAAAAGAAAGAGTAACCTTAAAAAGTGGAATCCAGAAACCACTTTAAATAACGGGCCTGTCCCGACAAGGCAATTCGTCGGGGGCGCATCCTGAAAAGCCAAATGAGTAAGGGAAAGAAAAAAAACAAGAAATGAAAAAATTAGCAATTATTTTATTAGTATTATTAATGTCGACAGCTGTTTACGCACAAACAGGTAGCAAATCTTCAGCAAAATCTTTTACTTCAGCATTTGAGACACCAATCAACGGTTTATGGCAATACAACTCCAGTGCAAATGTATATTACATTGTGGGTATCAATTATTGTGCAAGTCCTGCCAATACTACTTATGAGCAGATGGGAATCTTTGTTCCGGGAGCTTATATGAATGCAACAAATAATGGTGATGGAACCTATACATGTACCATAAACTCTACGGCAACAGTTAACGGATATACCGCATCTGAAGCCCCAATAGTTGTGCCTATTAATACACCGGGTTATTCTGCAATGTCTGCTCCAACAGGTTATTCGAGTAGTGTTGCTACCTATACAAACGTAGGTTTTATTTACCTGTGGCCGGGATGCCGGGGAAATACTCAAGGTGCACCATTAGGAGTAACCGACCTTAAAGCTGCTGTAAAATATTATCGTTATCTGAAAGCTGCTCAGAATGCTGTGCCTGGCAATACAGACCGTATATTCTCATTTGGAATGAGTGGTGGCGGTGCTCAAAGTGCAATCTTTGGCGCATCGGGCAACAGCAACCTATATACTGCTTACCTCACGGCTATTGGAGCAGAAAGTGGATACACAGATAACATCTGTGGAAGTATGTGTTGGTGTCCGGTAACGAATCTCGATCAGGGCGATGAAGCACACGAATGGAACATGGGACTGACGCGTAGTTCGTTGAGTACTGCAAATGCGAGCATCAGCAAAGGACTTGCTGCCGATTTTGCCACATACGTAAATGCAATAGGTTTCAAGAATCCTTCAACTGGAGCTACACTCACACTGTCATCTACTTCAAACGGTTATTATCAGAATGGTTCGTACTATGAATATGTAATGGGGGTAATTAACAATGCCGTATCGCGTTACAACAGTTACAACAGCGCCAGCGTATCGTCATATTCTACAACAGACACGTTGGCACTCTATTCATTCGTATCAAACCACAAAATTGCAACAAAGGGTCTGGGTGCTTATGATGATTATGCTACAAAGGCAAATCCGGAAAACAAACTCTTCGGAATAGCAGGCACAGCAGGACATTTCGACCAATATCTAGCACCAATCATAGACACATACGCATCGAGCTACTCTTCTGCATTCGCATCCGACCTTGCAAGCAGTAATGTGGATGCGGTGGGCAAAACAGTGCAAGAAAGACTAATGATGTACACTCCACTTTACTATCTCATCAATAACAATACATATTATAGTGGAGGAGGAAGTGGTAGCAGTGACGTTGCACCCTATTGGAGAATACGTACCGGTATAAATCAGCCCGATGCTCCCCTCCCTACAGAAATTGACCTTGCTCTTGCTCTTCAGAACTACAATGGTGTGATGGGCGTTGACTTTGAAACAATTTGGGGACAGGCACATGTACAAGCTGAAGATAACGGAACTTCAAATGCCATCGCCAATTTCATAACATGGGTTGAGAATTGCGTGGCTACTACAACAGGCGTCAATGGCATCAAAAGCACTGATGAGTCAGTAAAAGCATATTCGTTAGCTAAAGTAATATACATCAAAGGAAAACTTACCGGATATACTGCATCAATAATCAGCATCAATGGTAACATCGTTGGGTGTTATAAACTTGAAAACGATGGACTGATAACATTAGACGAAAGCCGCCTTGTGGAGGGTGTTTATATCCTACGAGTAAATAATAGAAGTAAAATATATACTTTTAAGTTAAAATTATAAATTTCATATTAGTTGATTAATGAGTTAAGTCTATTAAGTGCCTTGGCATTATTGCACACGAAGAGCTGAAGTTCTGCCTCAGTTGGTATTATATTTATAGGCTTAAGCTGGATACTAATGATTAGACGCCACAAGGGCAATAATTTATTGAATTAATTCTTTGAAAAACGTTTATCAGATTAAGCAAAGCCTTTTAAGATAGAAACGACTTAAGCTGGAGCCTTAGCCGACCTTCATAGACTCAATTTGACTTCTTCGGGTTTAAATTCATTTCCTATTTAAACTTCCCTTATCTTTGCCTTGTCAAATCGAGTAAAAAAAATACCCTGAACACTGAACTCAATATATCATCTCTAGATAAAGCAAATTTCGAAATGCTTTTTCGGACTCATTTCAAAGGACTGTGCTCCTTTGCTTTGAAGTATGTTAAAGATTTGGATTCAGCAAAGGAGATTGTTCAGGATTCTTTTTTAAGTTTGTGGGAGAAAAGGGAATATATTGACTTATCAAAACCGGTAAAGTCATATCTGACTACCGCGATTTATAACAAATCGCTAAATTATTTAAGAGATAACAAGAAGTTTAATAGTGAAATACTAAATTTTGAAGCGCTTTATCCTTTTAATGAAAATGATAAAACCGATAAATTGGTTACGAGTGAACTTAATAGAAGAATACATGACTCGATAAATGAACTACCTGTAAAGTGCAGGGAGATATTTATAATGAATCGGTTTGAAGATTTAAAATATAGAGAAATTGCCGAGAAATTAGATATTTCTATTAAAACGGTGGAAACTCAAATGTCGAAAGCATTGCAACATATGAGAAATCGTTTGGTGGAATTCCTGCCGATATTCATTTTAATTATTCATCACATAATAAAAATAATATTTTAATCAGGGTAAAACAGAAGTCAAGTGTATTAGAAATGGAAAATAAGCTAAAAATGGAAGACAATCCATCATATTATCAAGAACTCATAAGTAAGTATTTCGCAGGAGAAGCAAGCCCTGATGAAATACAATTGCTTGGGGATTGGCTTACTTCCGATACTCAACATCAGGTGTTATTTACTGAGCAAGCCAACACCTGGCAAGCTATTGAGAGTATTAAAATAGAAAACTCTATTGATATAGACGTAGAATGGAGTGCATTTTCGGAAAGAATTACTGAAGCTCCAACACCAAAAGTTTATTCATCAGATAAGAAAAAAGATAAAAGATTTAATTTATTTTCAGCAATACGAATTGCTGCTATACTTATCATTCTGGCTGTTTCGGCTTTTGTGATTTATTATTACAGTATCCAGCCCAAGACAGAAATTATTCTTGCTAAAGCGCAACAAATTGAAAATAATTTGCCGGATGGTACTTCTGTAACCCTTCAAACGGGTTCTTCATTAGAATATCCTAATAAGTTTGAGGGAGGGAAACGAAATGTAAAACTTACAGGGGAGGCTTATTTTAATGTGACACCTGATAAGACCAAACCCTTTGTGGTTTCAGTTGATGACATTCAGGTTGAAGTGTTGGGGACCTCTTTTTATATTAACTCCAATCACGGAAATGTGGAAGTAATTTTGACCAGTGGGAAAGTGGCCGTTTATAAAAAGAATAAACCGAATGAAGTTACTTTTCTGCATCCCGGAGAAAAGGCTGCCTATTCAAGTAAGAAACAAACCATTGAAAAATCAACGAACCTAGACCCTAATTACATGTCTTTTAAAACAAGACGCTTGGTTTTTGAAGATAATCCTTTAAAAGAAGTGGTTGAAACGCTAAATAAAGTCTACTTGTCTGATATAAAAATTAAGGATAATGCTATTGCCGATAGCAGGTTGACTGCTACATTCGATAACCAATCAATAGAATCTATTTTAAATGTTATAAAAGCCACTCTCGACCTCAAAGTCAACAAGACAGGTGCTAAATATGAGTTCCTTGGCAAAGCTTGTAAATAATTTCATCATTATAGAATGAAGTTTCCAAGACATTTTTACCAGTTTCTTATTTTACTCATAATGATGTGTGCTGTACAGGTGCTATCTGCTCAGGATTTAAATAAAAGAATTTCGCTAAAGCTTAAGAATAAAAGCATAGGAGATGTGTTAGTTGAAATTAGTAATGTCAGTCAAATACATTTCTCCTACAGTTCGCAGCTTGTGCCGGTAGATAAAAAGATTAGCATTAAGTCAAAGAATAAAACTATTAAAGAAGTTTTAGACGAGGTGCTAGTTTCAAATGGAATTAGCTATGTGCTTTTAGAGAATCAGATTGTATTAAAGGTTCAAAGCCCTGTTGGAAATCAAGAGAACAATAATAAACCAAAAGAAAGACTAAAATTCACTTTGAGTGGATTCATCAAAGATAAATCAAACAGTGAGGTTTTAATTGGGGCTTCGGTATATGCAAAAGGCAGCTTGCAGGGAACAACTACTAATGGATATGGGTTTTATTCTTTCACTTTGGCTGAAGGTAATTATGAAATTGTTTTTTCTTTTATAGGTTACAAAAATGTTGTTCGTCAACTTGATTTGCATTCTGACAATATCTTTAATATTGATTTGGAAGAATTGAACGTTAACATGAGTCCTGTTGTAATTAAAACCGGTACAGAAGAAACATTCCCTAAAGACAATCAACTTGGGCAAATGAAATTATCTTCCAAAACCATAGGTGAAATGCACGGTTTCGTGGGCGAATTTGATATTATCAAGTCGCTTCAGGCTGTGCCGGGGATAAAATCGTATGGGGATGGTTCCTCTTTGTTTTATGTGAGAGGTGGAAATAGCGATGAGAATTTGATTCTTTTAGATGAAGCTCCAATTTACAATCCTTCCCATTTGTTTGGTTTTTTCACGGCAATTGCGCCAGATGCAATCAAGGACATTGAAGCCTATAAAGGAGATTTCCCTGCTAATTATGGCGGACGTTTATCTTCAGTGATTGATGTTAAGACAAAAGATGGCAACATGAAAAAGCTTGGCTTCTCCGGAAGCATTAGTCCTTATACCTCTAACCTCACATTTGAGGGGCCTTTTAAAAAAGAGGTAAGCTCTTTTTTCATTACCGGCAGAACTTCCAATTTGAATTGGTTGAGTAATTTGAGTGTGCTCAATAAATCGGTCAAATTGAATTTCTATGATTTGAATGCCAAGTTTAATTACAAAATCAATAACAACAATCGTCTCTATTTATCAATGTATTATGGTGAAGACAATTTCACCAACTACTACACGACCTCTTTTCGCACATTTGGGATAAGTTGGGATAATATGTTGGGCAGCTTGCGCTGGAATCATATTTTTAGTGATAAACTTTTCACGAATACCACCTTATATTTTAGTCGCTATCGTTACTATTTATATACTTCGAAAGAACTAAACGATTACTGGATTACTTCGATAGCAAATCTTACTTTGAAAACAGATTTCACTTATTATTTCAACCCAAATAATACCTTGAAAACTGGTTTGGAATTAAGTTCACATGCTTCTAACCCGGGAAATATTCATTATTCGGAAGCTTCAATTCAAAATAATGTGGTGAATATCCCTGACTATTCTTCTAAGGAAATTGATTTCTACATCAGCAACGAGCAGAAGATAAACAGGAAGCTTTCGGTTCGTTATGGATTGCGTGTCCCTGTTTGGATAAATTACGGCCCTACAACTTTATATTATTTCGATAATAATTATAACGTCATCGATACGCTTTTGGTGGCTGACAAATCTACCACATCTTCATTTTATAGTATTGAACCACGCATCAATATTCAATATACATTTAATTCTAAAGCCTCACTTAAAGCCAGCTATAGTCGTTCAACGCAATTTTTGCATTTATTGTCAAACTCAACAAGTCCGTTCACTTCTTTGGAAGAATGGGTGCCCAGCGGAACTAATATCGAACCTCAAAAAGCAGATCAATTCTCATTGGGGTACTTTCAGGATATGGATTTAAAGGCAAAATATGTGTTCTCTGCTGAAGTGTTTTATAAACTTTGCCAACATCAGATTGACTATAAAGACCATGCCAATATGTTATACAATCCTTTGATAGAAGGTGAACTTCGTTTTGGTGATGCACATTCTTATGGGCTTGAGCTAATGTTGCGAAAAACCGAAGGAAAGCTCACCGGGTGGTTGGGTTATACCTATTCGAGGGCATTTCGGCAGATTAATGGGGTGAATAATGATAAAATGTATCCCTCAAACTACGATTGCCCCCACGATATTTGTTTCAATATCTCCTACACTGCTTCGAAGCATTGGGCTTTTTCTGCGAACTGGATTTATCAAACAGGCCGACCCATCACTACTCCTGTAAGCTTCTATGAATATAACGGATACACTGTTCCCATTTATGGTGATAAAAATAATGATCGTTTGCCCGATTATCATCGATTGGATTTGGCGGTTACTTTCAAAATAAACAAACCCGAACGTCGTTTTCAGCATAATTTAATACTTACCCTTTTCAATGCTTATGGCAGGGTGAACCCAATTTCGGTAAACTTCAATAAGATTGTTGACGATAGCGGAAAAATTTCGGTTCCTTCCGATTTAAGCAATAGCAACAACATCATTACCTCAACACTTTCGGTGGTGGGAATGGTTCCATCCTTAACATATAATTTTAAATTCTAGATGAAAAGATACTTCTACTATATATTTCTTTTATCATTGATGGCCTGTCAGAAGCAAACCGATTGGAATTTGAATACTCAAGCTTCTGATAAAATTGTTGTGGACGGAACCATTACAAATGAGAATAAGACTCAAAGCGTTCGAATCACTTATCCTATCACACAGCTTAACGAAACTCCCCAACCATTGACTGGCGCTTATGTGGTGATTAATGATGAAGATTCTACACATTTATTCACTGAAGAACCTTTGAATCCTGGCTATTATAGTTCCAATTCGAAGTTCATAGGGCAAGAAGTGCATCAATACACTTTAATCATTAATAATAATGGAAAGATATATTCTGCTAAATCCCTTATGGAGCCTGCTATTTCGTTTCATCCTCTGACTTATTCAAAGAACACAGGTGATAATTTATATCATATTGATAAAGTCACAACATCTTTTAATGCAACTCAAAATGCAATGTATGAAGTGTTGTTGGATTGGTCGACGGTCGCAGGATATGAAAACCAAAATCCTGCCGATTGCAAAGCCCGATTGCTTTATTATTCTCTTCCAACCCTCGATGTGAGTGAAGTGTTGGCTCCTCAAATGGAGAAAGTTTCTTTTCCGGCAGGGACAATTATTATTGAGAAAAGATATACATTAAACCCAGAACATGCTGCCTATATTCGTGCACTGCTATCAGAAACCACCTGGACGGGAGGCTTGTTCGATTCATCTCATTCAAATATTCCCACCAATTTAAGCAATGGAGCCTTAGGTTTTTTTGCTGCTTGTGGGGTGAGTTCTTTATCTTTAACAGTTGCCCCATGAAGAAGTGCCTAAAGTACTTGGAGTGCCTTGAGTGCCTAAAGTTTATGAAGAAGTTAATGAGTTGCCTAACTATAGGCAATCTAAGTACTTTAGGCACTCTAGGCACTTCTTTCTACGGAGTAAATAAAAATAATTACATCCCACATCAGGGTAAACCAACTTTCATGTGTATTATAACTGAATTCCAAAAATAAATTCAATTCTTTATCAATTAAATATCAAAAAAATGAAAACAACAAATTTTATGAAACTCGGAATGATGATGATGGCTGCAATGGCTATTAGTTTCACTTCCTGCAAAAAAGACAAGACCGATGCTGAACCCGATTCAGGTTCGCTACAACAACTATCAAAAGATCAGGTTACGGTTGAATCTGCTTCCGACGACGCATTGAACGATGCTAACGATGTTATTTCAAGCACTGCAAAAATTCTTCCTTGCAATGTTACTAATGTTGTTGATACTCTTAACGACACTATTACTCACACCCTTACTTTTAGCGGGCTTAATTGTGCCGGAACACGCATCCGCGAAGGTGTTGTGAAAGTTAAAAGATATATCAGCACTCCATGGTCGCAGGCTGGCACTGTGGTAACCGTAAATTTCATTAATCTTAAAGTTACTAAAGTTAGTACCGGCAATTGGGTTATCCTGAATGGTGTAAAGTTTTGGACAAATGTAAGTGGTGGCGTTATTGCAAATTTAGGCACCACTGCAACGGCTATTGTACATAAGATTTCGGGGGTTTTAGATGCTACTTTCAACGACAACACCACCCGCTCATGGAACATCGCCCGCCAGAAAACATATACCGGAACTTATCCTAACGACATTGTACGTTCTGTTGATGGCTTTGGTTCAGCCAATGGGTACAACCAACTCGAAGCATGGGGAATCAACCGCCATGGCGAACAATTCTACACTCAGATTCTACAAACAGTGGTTATGCGTAAGGCTTGCGATTGGGATGCCTCAGCAGGTATCGTAAAACATCAAATCCCAAGTGATAATAAATCAGCCACCATCACTTTTGGATTCGATAGCAGCAACCAGCCTATCACCGGAACCAATTGTCCTTACGAATATAAAGTGGATTGGGTTAAAAATACCCATTCAGGAACCTTATACATTGTACTCCCTTAATTTGAAATGTTGATTTTGCAAAAGGCTGTCCTGATGGGCAGCCTTTTTTTGTGCAATTGAAGTTGTTTGGAATTCTATTTGACAAATACAAAATAGCAGAAAAATAAAAACAAGAAACTAAACATATAACCCAATATCCAACACTCCAGTTTTGGATTATTTTTAAGAAACATGCCTGAAATTTCAGAGCTTAACTCTTCCTTAAATGTATTTTTTCGTCCTCAGAGAAGCCACCTTATAAACGCTCCTATACTGTATGGATAACTTAACATGTTTATTTTTTTTGTTCTCAAATTTATCTTTACAAAAATACAAATATTCTAACAACCTACTTAAAAAGCCAAATCCTTTTGTCCCCACTATTTTACAATCTTACATAATATTACTTTGTTATAATAAAAACTAAAATAAATTTGACCTTATTCAATAATAAATTCCCTATTCCACTAAGGGCTAATAGATATGAAAAAATAATTTTCAACAATTTCGATGTTTTTTTTCAGAAATATATGTTTTGAAAAAGATTTTTTCATAATTTCGCCGCTTTAAAAACCAATAAAATATATATCAGTATGGAAGACTTATTCTCTGTAGAATTTCCGCCAGCTGTAGTGGCGGCCATTCTTGCATTTATTGCTCAAATTAAAAATACGATGCCTGAAGGTTTAATAAACCTGACACCTGATGAAAGGCAATTTTATTTTAAGATGGGCGATAAATCCATTGCTTTTGTTTCGAAAGCGTTGGAATTTGCACAATTGTACCCACAATTGGTGCCAGCTTATGTTGATGTTAATGAATTAAAAAAAGATTTGGATGCTGTTGTAGCAATGCAAACCATTTTAAGAAGCCTCGAAGAGCAAACCTCTAAATTACAGGATTCTATTTTGTTTGCCGGTCATGAAGCAATGAGTGCTGCATTATCGATTTACAATGCAGCTAAAGATGCTGCCCGTCGCGATGTGCCGGGTGCAAAAGTGGCTTACAATGAAATGAAAGAACGGTTTCCGGGAAAGAAAAGTAAGGCTGTTCCTCCTTCAGCTTAATTCTTTAAAAAACGAATTGAAATTGCTTTTTGGGGTGCATTCGTATTCCCAAAAAGCAATTTTTATTTTCAGAAATACCTGATTAAGGTAAGTAACTTCGACGCTGAAGTTAAAAGCACTGAGGGCGAAGTTAGAAACTCCGACGCCGTGATGTAGAAGTCGGGCATCAAACTTATTTTTTTCGGTTTTATAGGTTAAAGACACCAAATTGGTGTTCCGAACTCCGGCTTTGAAGTTCAAAACCTCGGCTTTGAGGTTCCGAACACCAAATTGGTGTTCGGAACACCATTTTTCAACTTATACATTTAGCTCATTCTGACAAAAAGTCAGCTCTTTGAGGCTTTTTCATGCCAAAACGACAAAAACAGGTAGAAATTCAAGGTTTGAGGCTTCAAAGCCCTTGTTCGCAACTTCTAAAATAGTGTTCCGAACTTCGACGTCGGAGTTAAAAGCCTCGAAGCCGAGGTTCGGAACACCAATTTGGTGTTCCGAACACTAAATTGGTGTTCGGAAGGGCAATTTTTGAATTTATGATTTGAGATTTGGGGAACTTCGTAAATCTTAAATCATAAATCCCGTAATTGCCCTCAACAAATTTTGCTGTTTTTCGGTTTTTATTTGAAGAAAATCAATTTCATCCCCACTTATTTAAAAAAATATATATTTGCAAAAAAAAACTCTATGAAAAAATTATTTCGCCTTCCGATCATCATGATTTTTGTTCTGGTAACATGCTTCGTGGTATCATGTAAAAAAGATTCCTCCACCACTACTCCCGATCCGGTAGTCACTGAAAGAGATCGAATTCTAAACCTCTACACAACAGATTATTTAGGCTCCACAGTAACAGATTGCGGCTGGACAGGCAACGTTACAAGCTGCACACCCGGAACAATTTCTGCTGATGCACAGGCTAAAACCTTATTGCGCATAAAATATTTTCGCGAAATGGCTTTATTGCCAACCGACGTGAGTTTCCTTGCCGCCAACGATGCCAAATGCCAGCAAGCAGCCCTTATGATGCATGCCAACAATGCATTAAGCCACACCCCTCCTACCACATGGTCGTGCTACACGGCTGATGGAGCCACGGCAGCAGGAAGTTCAAACATTGCTCTTGGAATGCACACGAGTGGTGCCGTTTCGGGTTTCATTAATGACTTTGGCACCGGAAACGAAGTAGTGGGGCATCGTCGTTGGTTGCTCTACTCAAAAGCAAGAGTGTTGGGACATGGTTCCACCAGTAATGCCTCTGCCATCTGGGTATTCGGCAATCAAAGTGTCACCCCTCTTTTCACTCCTGAATTTATTGCATGGCCTCCAAAAGGTTATGTACCAGCCCCTGTTGTGTATGCACGTTGGTCGTTCGGAATCCCCGGAGCCAGCTTTGCAGGAGCCACGGTTACGATGAAAGATCCAAACAATACAGCCATGACCACCAGCATCATTTCAAGCACCGACAATGGCTATGGCGACAACACCATCGTTTGGGTTCCCACCGGAGTGAACACCAGCAGTGCTGCCGACCTCACCTATCACGTTACCATTGGAAATGTTACCCTTGGAGGAACCACACACAACTATAGTTATGATGTAACTATTATTAAACCTTAATTCTGAAAATGATTTAAGAATTTCGATTTAAGATTTATGAAGTGGTTGCAAATAATTACTTCCACAACATCTTCTAAAATCAAATATCATTAATCATTGTTCGTAAATCAAAATATATTCTTAATCAGAATATCTACTGATCAATAACCCAAAAACCATATTGTTTTGCCCATTAAATTGGGGACTTGGGCATGCAACTCGTTGTGTGCCCTTGTTGCATTATTATGCTGCAAAAGGCTATCAAATTATGGTAGCAGCCGATGGGGTGGCTTATCGTTATTTTCAAAACGATTTCCCCGATGTGCAGCTCATTCATCTGAAAGGATTTGATGTGAAATATCCCCCTCAGGATGCATCCCCTTTGAAGTGGATATGGGCAATACTTCCTGGTTTTGTTAAAAGTATTTTTAGCGAACATCGCGAACTAAAAAATATACTTCGCGAACATTCAATAGATATTATCATTTCCGACAATCGCTATGGAGTTTGGAATCGCAAGACCTATAATGTGATTCTTACGCACCAGCTAAATGTTATAAGTCCACTCAAAATTCCATTTGCCGATGCATTTTCACGTTTTATCAGCCGAATCTTGGTCAGTCGTTTTCACGAATGTTGGATCCCCGATTTCGAAGGAAATCAAAACCTCAGCGGAAAACTTTCACATGGGTTGAAACTTCCAAAACAAGCAAAATTCATTGGTCCATTGAGTCGTTTTTCAATAATAAATGAAGAAGTGAGTTCCGAAAAATATGAATTACTCATACTCCTTTCCGGTCCCGAACCCCAAAGGAGTATTTTTGAAAAAACGTTGCTTGAACAATTAAAACTTAATCCAATAAAGACATTAATCGTTAGGGGCTTGCCCGGAAACAACGAAACTATTGCGTTACCTTCACATATTCGCATGATTTCTCACCTCCCTACTCCACTTCTCAAGGCTGCCCTAATGAATTCCTGTTTAGTGATCTGCCGTTCGGGATATTCTTCTGTAATGGATTTGTTTTGTTTGAAAAAGAAAGCCGTTTTGGTGCCCACTCCGGGTCAAACCGAACAAGAATATCTGGCTGAAAAACTTTTAAATGAAGGAGTTTTTTATTCAATTTCACAACAAAACTTCTCTCTGGAAGAAGCCATGAATAAGGCAATAGATTTTCCGGATAAGAAATATCCTCAAATAAATGAGCAATCTTATCGTTTTCAGTACGAACAAATTTAATTCAAACTTAAAACCAATTCATAGTGCTAAATTTATTAGATAAAAAACCTTAAAATGGTTTTGCCTTTATCTTTTATACTGATATTTGCATTTTATTTCACTACCCATGTTTAGTTTCTTTCAATCGGTGTTTTTTCATAAGTTTATCAAGTTCGGAGTTGTAGGGCTATCCGGAGTAGTCATCGATTTTAGCTTTACATATCTGGGTAAGGAATGGCTTAAAATACCCAAATATGTTGCAAACGCTATAGGTTTCACTATAGCGGCATCAAGCAATTATTTTTTCAATAGATGGTGGACATTTCGCAGCCATAACCCTGAAATAGGACTTGAATATGGCAAATTTATCAGCATTTCCTTAATAGGGTTACTAATAAATACTTTGATATTATGGATATTGGTAAGTAAAATGAAAAAGAACTTCTATTTATCCAAACTGTTTGCCATTGCAGCAGTCACCATCTGGAACTTTTTCATGAATCTGATTTTCACCTTTGCTTAGACTCTTCTAAAAAACAAATATTTCATAGAATTAAAATGAAATACTATTTCATTTTGAAAGATTTTTACTGTTAAATGAAAAAGGTAAAATAGAAACTGCATCCTCGAAAACCCATATTGGACCTGTTTCGCCCGATAAAATTATGACAATATTTTGTTGATGAAGATTCTCATATTCAATCATCACCTGACGACAGGCTCCACACGGACTGATGGGGTTTTCGATAACAAATGAATTGGTATGCGCCGTAATGGCTATTGCTTTTACTTTAACTCCCGGATAATGCGAAGAGGCAGCAAACAATGCCACTCTCTCGGCACATAAACCTAAAGGATATGCTGCATTTTCCTGATTGCTTCCGCATACAATGATATCGTTTTCGAGCAAAACGGCTGCACCCACATGAAAATCTGAATATGGGGCATAGGATGAGGCAATACTTTTATGAGCATCCTGCAAAAGATGAGCCCAAATCTCAGGCAATTCGGATGCATGTTGGTATTGTGAATACTGAATTGAAAGATTTTTTTGTTCCATAAGCTGCAATAATAATCACACAAACTTACCTAAATATTTTTAGATAGCAGATATTTTATCTGAAAATTTATTTGTCAATCTATTTTTGATTAAAAAAACACTGCGATACAAAAAAACTAAATGCTTTGATATGAATCACTTTCCGGACTGGCATACAATAAAAATCCGGTAAAAAAAGAAAAGAAGCTCACCCCTGCTTGAGTCTCTATTGTATCATCAGTTAGCATAGAAATAAATGAAATTACGAAGAACATTAGGAACAAATAGTTGCTATATTTCTTGCAGGCATAGGGAGGGTAAAATACAGCAGCAATAAAAAGTAAAAACCCCATTATTCCAAAGGTAATAAAAATAGAAAGAAACTGATTATGCGCCCGCAATCGCAATTCAGGAAGCAGAGGTGAATCGGTTTCGGTGTAATATTGATTAAAAGCGTGCTGAATATCACCTGTTCCGGTGCCAAAAAACCAATACTTTTTAATTAAATGAATGGATGCTTTTAAGTATTCATAGCGTTGCATCATAGAGCTTCCATTGGGATTTCCACTCATTGTATACATTTTATATCCCCACATGAACTCTTCAATCAGACTCTGAATTCCTTTATGCTGCATCTGACTGACAGTAGCATTACCTTTCTTTATTGATTCAATTTCGTCTTTTGTCAACAAATTTACCCCTTGGGCATCTTTTCGATAGCCTTTTGAATTTAGGTAACGAATTAGTGTAAAACGAATATCCTGACCATCTGCGTCTTTTCCAAAGAAAGGAATATCGGCACGTTTTTCCCAAGCTTCCCAAAGTTCATAATATGCAATGTATAATCCAACATATTTTCCGTTTTCTACTGGATAAGTACTGGTGTCATGATCATATCTATTCCCCAATGCAGTAGTTTGATCGAGCTTAGAAATATCAACAGGTTCAGCAGTAGAATAACTTGTAAATACTGATCGCAACAAGAGATATCCGCTTAATGGCAGTAAAATGGCAAGTCCAATTAAGCTTATTTTTAAGTAAAGTTTCTTAGTCGTAATTGAAAAATACAGGATACTTACCAGCATACTACCTCCAAGTGCTAAAAAGCCCGTAGAAGATCGAAGAATAACTAAATAAAACACAAACCATGCAATTGCAAATCCAATTAAAATCTTTAGCGACCAATTGAATTGCTTTACAAATATCATAAAATAAAAAAGGATGAAAATCGAAAAACATACATTCAAACTAAATCGAATGTGTGATATGAAAGGGGTGATATGACGAGTATCGGAAATGCCTTTGACGTAATATATATAAAGGCTTATGATGGTCCCGGCGAAAACTGCAAAAATATAAAGTAATAAAACTGTATGAAATTGTTTGAAATTAAACCTAGGATAGGAAGCAAATAACAGTCCAAGCAAAAGGGGCACTTTAATCCTTATATCATTCCATGCATAATGGAAATCATCAGTATAAAGCAGTCCTATTACATGAATTAAAAGAACTAATGCAAAAAGAATAGAGCTTTTATTTTTCCAAATATTCCTGAATTTGGTTTTAAAATCCCGTTCAACAAACCAACTTCCCATCAGGATGAGGCAAGTAATGCTTGTTGTGACTTTGTTTAAGGGAATGGAGAGTACAAGTAATCCAACAGCAAATAAATGAATCTTCCGAAATGGTAATTTATCGATGAGTTCCAACATATTGGAAAATGAGTTTACGCTTAAAAGAAGTTAATCAGAATTGTTGTTTATTTAGACTTCTCTTTTTTATAAGTTCCATTCAAAATGGATTTATACAACTCATTATTATTCAATATTTCTTTTGCTTTTAAAATTTCAGGATCATCCTTTAGTGAACTGATTATTTTGCCCTTTTGATAATAATATCTTCCAACAATTTCATCTTTTAGCATGATTTTAATTTCATCTTTAAATTTAATTAAATCAGCATTTTTATCATGTTTCAGTTTTGTTTTCAGGTTATTATATTCGCTTTGAATTGCATCAAAATATTTCTCTTTCTCAGCAATATCTTTTAGTTTTTCAAGATTTTTTTCTGTATTCGTTGTATAATCATACTCTTTGCTTTTAATAAAGTTTTGAAATTTGCTCCATATCTCATCAGTAATCTCGAACGATTCGGCAGAAGGAATGGTTTTATTTTCTCTATAATAAAGAGTTGCAAAGTCGAATACCAGGAATTTTGAAATCAGGCTAAAAGTTAGATTACTATAAGAAGCAGGATCAATATGTACGTCTGGTTCAATGCCTCTACCATCATAAACAACTCTCCCCCCCTTGGTTTTAAAAGCCTTTTTCAATGAATCCGGAAAATCCTGAACTTCACCATCAGCATCTCTATGCGAATAATCCTTTTCCTGAATACAGCGTCCGCTTGGTATGTAATATTTTGCTATAGTAACCTTCAATTGTGTATTGTAGCTCAATGGAAAAATATTTTGAACCAAGCCCTTCCCATAGGTTCTTTGACCAATAATTACACCTCTGTCAAGGTCCTGAATAGCACCTGAAACAATTTCAGACGCCGAAGCACTTCCTTTGTCAACTAATATTGCAAGCGGAATAGTTTCATCAACTCCTGGAAAAACTGTTTTATGCTGATAATTTCTTTCTTTATATTTACTTCTTGTATCCACTACCAACACATCTTGAGGGGTGAAAATATTTACAATATTAACTGCTTCCTGAAGTAATCCACCCCCATTGCCACGTAAATCAACAATAACCCCTTTTAGTTTGGAATCTTTTTCTTTACATTTCATAAAGGCATCTCTTACTTCCCTTCCTGCATTTTCGGTAAAACTATTTAGCTTAATATATGCAAAGTCATCCAGTAATCCTGAATAAGGAATATTTTCAAGTTTAACATTTTCGCGTAAAAGAGTTTTTTCAAATGGTTTGCTTTCTCCATCTCTTTCAACACGAATTGTGATAGTTGTACCAGGTTGACCTCGAAGTATTGAGCTTATATCATCAACAGATTTTCCCTTTGTTGAATTTCCATTGACTTCTAATATTTTATCGCCTGCTTTTAATCCTGCTTTATCTGCCGGAAATCCTTCATAAGGATCTGAAATAATAATATCATTCTCTCTTTTTTGAATTAAAGCCCCAACGCCTCCATATTGCCCTGTGGTCATTAGTTTATAATCTTCAATTTTAGATTCAGGAATATAAACTGTGTACGGATCTAAAGATTCGAGCATGGCATCAATTCCTTTTTTCATTAAATCACCAGAATTAATTTCATCAACATAATTGAAGTTAAGCTCTTTATACAGAGTAGCGAAAATATCCAAGTTCTTAGAAATTTCAAAATCATTATCAGTAAAACTGTATGAAACCGCAATGGTAATTATCAATGCAGGGATCAAACTCAATCTAAACCATTTTGATATAGTTTTCATTCTATTCATAATCAATATTTTTTATGTTTATTTTTTTAAGGTACAGGATCAAATCCGCTTCCACCCCAAGGATTACAAGACAACAAACGTTTCAATGCCATCCATCCACCTTTTGAAGGACCATGCTTCCTCACAGCCTCAATTCCATATTCAGAGCATGTTGGTGAATATCGGCAAGCAGGCATTAGATAAGGAGAAATGGCTCCCTGATAAAAACGGAAAAGTAATATGATAAATTTAGCTATTATTTTTTTCATATAATTCACATAAACGGTTTAAAGTCGAAATTATTTTACTTTCAATTTTCTTGTAAGGCAAAACTTCGTGTTCAGTATAATTAATCATCAACGCAATTTGAATTTGCTGATTTTGTAGGACTTCGTATAATATATGTTTATTTTTCCTATAAGCTTCACGTATCATCCGTTTTATATAATTCCGTTTTACAGCATGAGGATGGTACTTTTTTGAAACAACTATCAATACTTGTATTGGAGAATCAGCTCCTAAACAAGTTTTTATATATGACACTTTTAATGGATAAACAAAAAATTTAGAAACTTCGCGATTAAAAAGAAGCTGTATGGTTTTTTGGTGACAAAGTCTTTCCTTTTTTTGGAAAGTGAACATAAAATCGGAATCTTATTTCTTTTTGCAGTTCTTTTCAAGATACTGTTCTATTGCCACGCTCATGGCAGGTGCAGTTTTTGTAGGAGCAGCAATGTTAAGTGTCAATCCAAATTCTTTTAATGCTTTGGCTGTAATAGCACCAAAGGCTGCAATAATAGTTTCACCTTGAACAAATTCGGGGTAATTGTCAAAAAGGGAACGTACACCGGCTGGGCTAAAAAGCACCAGCATCTGATATTTATTTAAATCAACCTGAGAAAGATCAACTGAGATGGTTTTGTAAATAATTGCACGGGTGTATTTGATTTTATTCTTTTCTAAGAGTTTTGTAAGGTCCAATTTCTGTAAGTCAGAACACGGAAGCAGGGTTTTATTATTCTTGTGTTTTTTCAATACTTCTATTAACTCCTGATTTGTTTGCTTTCCGTAAAATATTTTTCTTTTCCTGTATTGAATATATTTTTGAAGATAAAGCGCAATAGCTTCTGAATTGCAAAAGTATTTCATTGTATCAGGAACTTCATAACGCATCTCTTTACATATGCGAAAATAGTGATCAACCGCATTTCGGCTTGTGAAAATAACTGCATCATACTCACTTAGATTGATGCGATCTTTTCTGAATTCAGTCGACTTAATTTCTTCAATTGCAAAAAACTTTAGAAAATCTACTCCAAAATTATGCTTTTTTGCCAGCTCTGCATATGGTGATTTTTCTAAATCAATTGGCGGTGGTTGAGAAACAAGTATATTTTTTATTTTCAAAGCTTTAATGTTTTAGCAGTTATTTAAACAAATCTATATTACTGATAAAGTACTTTATCAAAATAAATAGTGGGGCAATTTCGACCGTGCAAAAGTACAAAAATATTTTGAAAACGTTTGAATTTGGCAACCATATTATTACAGCTTTAATTATTCGTAAGGTAGTAAATAAAGTAAATACTGCCCAGGTTAAATATAATAAGACATTTGAAAATGAAAAACTTAAAACAAAAACAAAGGGTAAAATAATAAAGCCCAGGTTAATATCAATCAAAAAAGTATTTAATCTATAATCCCTGCTGATATGAGAAGTTTTAAAAACAAAGGATAAACTAATATTAACAAGACTTTTAATCAGATTTAAAGCGAGGATTAATATAAATATACCCCCGAAAAGAACCAAAGGCTGAGGTAGCTGGCTTTGATCAATTTCTATTAAAAATGAGTGGCTAACAGAGTGGTAAACTAGCAGGCTGAAAGAAATTAAATAAATTATAAAAAGAGGAATCGAAATTCGGTCTTCCAAAATATTACCTTCTCTTTCCATTTGATTATAAGCTCGTGTGATGAAAACTGCTTTAAAATACAAATTGATTTTCCGAAAAGAATAAAACCTCAAACGTGAAAATAAGGCTAAACTAATTAGTAGAAATACAAAAAGCCAGTTAGAGTAGTTTTGTCCTTTTTCAAGAGGTTTATTATTAATAGCCTGTTTTTTTATGATGATTAAAGAGTGAGAATACTCTTGTTGAACATTTTTCCATCGTACCGAATCACTGAAAAGGCTAGAGTTTTCAGCACTTTTTGTTTTAATAGTATCATTTCTTTTAAAGGGAATTGCCACAGCATCGTCAGCAACACCTTCTTTCTGAAGAAGATTTGCTGTGTCTAATATGTTGGGCAAACTATTCATGAATCTTAATAATATATCAAAATGCAAAATTACCAAATTCAATTGAAACGTGTGAACCTTTTTATATATAAGGCGTTTATGATTTAAATTAATAAACCTATTACTATGAAAGCAAACCTTTTAATTTTCTCATTAATACTATTTACCATGAACGTATTTTCACAACAAGCTAAGACCCTTTACGATTTTAAAGCCAAAACTATTGATGGTAAAGATTTCGATTTCAGCAAACTGAAAGGGAAAAAGGTGATGATTGTCAACACAGCCTCTAAATGTGGATACACCCCTCAATATAAACAACTCGAAGAATTATATGTAAAATACAAAAGTAAAAATTTCGAAATCATTGGATTTCCTGCAAACAATTTCTTATGGCAGGAACCTGGAACTAACAGTGAAATTAAAGATTTTTGCGAAAAAAACTATGGCGTAACCTTCCAAATGATGGAGA
>JBAWXL010000060.1:0-19717 GCA_037144095.1 Bacteroidota bacterium | reverse complement strand
TTAGTAATCAAATCACAGGATTACAATTCAGTAAAATGTATGGCTATTTGGGACAACTTACTTTTACAGCTCAGGATACTTTTCTGTTAGATATTTTCGAAAATAATTATTCAAATTATTTTGAATTCAATGATATGAAAGCTAAAATATATACCTGGAACTCTGTTGGAATGCCTGTGAATTATATTGTAAACCAATTATACGGTGCATCCAGTGTAAATCCTCCTTATATGGTAAATGTTTCTTGTCCTACACTTTTTAATCCTTTATTAGTACCTTATCCTTCTTTATCTCAATTTGGTCAGAGTCATGATACTATTTATGTTTTGAATTCTGCAAATTCTAATATTTTACAAGTGATGTCCATTTCGCCCAAGAAATTCATTTATAATATAACCGGAACAACTAATCCTTTAGCAAATCCAGCTATCCCGAATTTTATATTAGATACGTCTCGTTTTGGAACTAAACTTAAAATTGAAGTGCCACTCTGGGGAAAGATTAAAGGCTTTGTTCATAGGGATACCATTTCCTTTCACTACAATAGAGTGGACGAATTAGAATCGATACTTTTAAGGGTGAATGCAACGAATGGATTTCCTGTTGATGCCCACATTCAGCTTTATTTTGCCGATTCAGTTTATACGATTAAAGATTCTTTATTAAATCCATATCAACAAATGATATTAGCTGCCCAAAGTGGTCCGGCTCCTGATTTAAAGGTTCAGACTCCTACTAATAAAATAACTGATATAGTTATAGATGGGACTCGATTGAAAGCCCTGGACAGAATTAAATATATAATTGTCAAAAGCGAATTATGGTCTTATGATTATACTCAATCGGATATAAAAATATATATGGATTATGCTTTGGATTTAAAAATAGGAGCCAAGGTTAAGTTTAAATATAACTATCATCAATAAACATTATTTATATGTATAGAAAAATAGTAAAACATTTCAGAAAATTCTTGCTCTTATTGTTACTAATTGCATATTATTCCGATATTTCAGCTCAGGATAGCTATACCCTATATTATTTAAAAAATGTACCGCAATCTTCTCGTTTAAATGCTTCTTATATCCCTAATTTCAAGTATTATGTTGGTTTTCCACTTCTTTCCATGTGGAATGTGGGTGCCGAAAATAATGCTTTTTCTTATCATGATTTAATTCATAAACGTGCTGATGATTCTTTAATATTTGATCAGAATAATGTATTGAACGGACTTTCGAAAAACAATTTATTAAGTTTTGAAGTTCACGATGAAATTCTTGCTTTTGGATTTCATGTTGGGAAAAGAAACTGGTTACAATTGGGCCTTAACCAAAATATAATTGCTTCTTATGGCTATACCAGTGATTTCTTGAAACTCATTTTAAAAGGAAATGCTCAATTTATAGGGAAAACAATTGATATAACGGGTAATTCTCTTAATGCCACATTTTATCATGATGTAAGTTTAAGTTTTGCCCGAAAAATAAATAATAATATCTCGGCTGGTTTTCGTGTGAAATATTTAATAGGGATAGCAAATATATACTCCGAAAAGTCAAAAGTTACTTTGAGTACGGATGAAACCACTTTTGCATTAACCGGAGTTTCTGATGTGTTGGAACACACTTCATATCCCGATTCAAAAAACTTAAACACTTCTTTTTACGGTCGGAATCATGGCTGGGCTTTTGATATTGGGGCACAATATCAATTGAACGATAAGTTTTCCTTTTCTGCCAGTGTGGTCGATTTGTTTGGCTCTATTAAGTGGAAAGAAAATCCCCGCACCTTTCAGAGTAAGAACCCTAATTCGAGTTTTAGCTTTGAGGGATTTAATATTGATTCACTTGTAAGATCAAACGCCATTCAGCAGGATTATATGAATAATTTCTTAGATAGCATCAAGAATACCTTCGACATTAAAGAAACCAATCAGAGTTACACTTCCAAAATCAACACCAAACTCTACCTTGCAGGTTTTTATAATCTTACTCCTAAGGATATTTTTGGCGTTATGCTGCGAAACGAATTCATTCCAAACACTTTTAAACCATCGGTTACGCTTTCTTATAATCGCGATTTCGGGAAGAATTTTGGTATAGCCGTAACCTATTCTATCCATAATCATACGTATACTAATTTTGGTTTAGGGCTGAATGGCAATATTGGTCCAATTCAATTATATGCAATCAGTGATAATTTATACGGATTGATAATGCCGCTCGATACCAAAAAAACGAATATCACTTTTGGTATTAACCTTGTCTTTGGCAAAAGTGATGCAAAGAAAGCTAAAATCAGAAAAGACCCTCCACTCTTCGATTCGATGCTGCAGTAATCATAAATTCATTATATTTAACCTTTACAAAATAGATAAAGCCTTTTGCTGCTGTATTCAGTCTTTATTAGAAGTGAGTGAAATCACACGTTCAATTCCAAACTGGAAACATAAAGCTTCAAATATTTCGTTTTGTATTTTCGTATCGCTGATATTTCCATAAAGCAGAGAAAGTCTTTGTTTGTCTATAGTTCGTATTTGATGACAAAGAATTATTGACTCTTTTTCCAGACCAAAGTTATTGGAAGGCACTAAAATTTCATTTGGGTAAATTTGCCTGCCGGGTTTTCGGGATGTAATAGGAATGATGTTTACAGTATTCAAAATTTCGTTTATTTCATCTTCGCTAATTACCAAAACAGGTCTTGATTTTCCCTGTTCAGAACCAATAACCGGATCAAGATTAGCGCGATAAATATTCCATTTTCTTACGGTCATAACGTTTCGTTTTCAATGGGATCAAAATCCTGATGGATTTCCTTTATATCAGCAAGAAACAAAGGATCTGTTGATGCAGCTTTAAGCTGATCTAATTTGTGAGCTTTTGTGTCAACCTGATCATCAACAATTACTGTAACTTGTTTTTTATTGCTGAAATCTGCTGGCAATGTTACAATAATCTGATTATTTTTAACAGAACAAACTTGTCTATAAGTCATAGTAATAATTTTTGAGGACAAAAATACGATTTAAAATTGAATTTTATGAAAGAAAGAAATTCAAATTGGACTAAATCGTTATCTGAATCTTGAAAATTTTGATATTTAGCATCTTCTTTATTCATCCAAAGCAAAACAAAGTTCAGTAAGTGTTCCGCCTTCGGTTCTGTTGCCAATGGTGAAAGTGCCTCCTACCGAAGCTGCTCTTTCTTTCATGCTGATAATACCAAACGAATCTTTTGCATTAATTTGCTTTTCAGTTATACCAATTCCATTGTCAGCAATACTTACAAAGACCTCATTATGCTTCTTCCTTATTTTTATCAAAACTTTTTTTGCTTTCGAATGTCGAGCTATATTTGTCAGCGACTCAAGAACGATACGATATATGATGACAGAAATATCCGATTTTAGTTCAAGATTATCATTTGCTTCAAGAACCACATTAATTTCAAATCTGTCTTGATAATCGCTTATATAAATTTTTAAAGTTCCTATCAGCCCAAGGTCGTCAATGCTTTGTGGTCGCAGTTGCGAGGTGAGTTTCTGTACAGTTTTAATGGTTTCGCTCACAAGTGCAGATACTGAGTCTATTTTTAGCAAACCAACAGGTTCGGCAACATGATTCTTGATATAACCTAAATCCATCTTAACTGCCGTAAGCATCTGCCCTAGTCCATCATGCAATTCGCGCGAAATGGCTTTCCTTTCTTTTTCAATAGCTGTTTCAACATGTTGATGCAATTGTCGAAGTTGTTCCAACGTCAGAGTGAGTTCTTCCTCAGCATTCTTAATTTCAGTGATATCAATAAAGGCGCCCTTTAATTTTACGATTTTATCATCTTCAATTACAGGAATAACATTATTGTATATCCAATTAATTGTTCCATCTGGATGAAGTATGCGTAAATCATAACTGAAAGCTTCCTTATTGTCCATGATGTAAGCTAATTTTTCATCTAAAATTTGAACATCATCAGGATGCACCAAACTCTTGAACAATTCGAAACTAGGTTCAATTTTATTGGAATCTAAGCCAAAGAAATTAAAATAATTTTCAGACCATGAGACTTTGTTAGTGTTTATATCCCAATCCCAACTTCCCATTTTGGCAATTTGTTGAGCATAGTTTAATGATGATTCACTTTCCAAAAGTGCCACTTCTGCCTTCTTTCTTTCTGTAATATCTTCATGCATGAAAACAAATCTTTCTATTTTACCAACCGAGTCTGTTAAAGGAAAAAGCACTGCACGTACCCAAACCGGTTTATCCGGCATTTCGGGAAAAACATCATGCACATTATAATAAATATCAGGGAAATGAACTACTTCGCCTTTTTTGGCAAGAAGCACATATTCGCCAAATCCTTTATTTTGAAGATCGTTAAAAATGGAGAAATCGGGTGGAGGCGGCACTCCAAAAAGCAAAGTGTTTGCAGGGTTTGTTTTGAGGGTGAAGCTTTCCTGATTCATGACTTGAATTGACATCGGATTTTTTTCGATGAGGTCGTTCAGCGTTTTTTCTGATTGCTTGCGCTCGGTAATATCTATATGATTTGCTTGATAACGCAGTGGATTGCCAAAAGCATCCTTTATTACCATTGCCGAAACAAGTACAAAAAAACGTGTTCCATCGCGACGGATAACTTCAACTTCCCTTGGATCCATGAACCCTTTTTCCTCAATGATTTCCACCACTTTTGCTCTATCCTTTGGATTTGCATAAAGTTGTTCTACATTAATTTTTAGTTCTATCATTTCTTCGGGGCTTTCATAACCATACATTTGAGCATAAGCCCTATTGACATGAGTGAGATAACCATCTGTATCTGTTACAGAAATTGCCATCATTGAATTTTCAAAGAGTTCACGATAGCGGGCTTCCGATTCTTTAATCGCAAGTTCAGCCTTTTTCTGCTCAGTAATTTCTTTCCCCATAATCAATAAATAGGGTAGGGCGGTTAGTTGAACAATTTCTACTGAAATCAGCATGGTTCCGCTGCTTCCATCCTTTTTGTTGATTTCAACTTCAAAATCTTCTACTCGTTTTTTTTCAAGAAGCATTTGGGTCATTTCATCCCTTTTTGCGGGGTCTTTCCACAAATTGATTTGCTGAAATGTATGTCCAACAATTTCATGGCGTTTATAACCGGTGGTTTTTAAAAAAGCTTCATTCACTTCAATCCAGGTGTTGGTGCTTATGTCAGAAAGACTCACCGGAGTGGGTAATGAATGAAAGGTAATGGAGAAAAGTTTTTCGCTTTCTATGTTGGCTCGCTCAATGCGTTTTCGTTCGGTAATATCTGCAATAATATGCACGGCTCCACCCAAATTGCCGTTTTCGTCTAAAATAGGATCGACCATCACTTCATACAGTCTTTCGTCTACTCTCAATTCAAAGGATTCACGTTTATTACTTTTATCTGCTTTTGAAAACGGACAATTTTTTATTGGACATTCTGTGCCATGCACAATAGAATAGCAAGCTTTACCTATGATTTCCTCACGCGTCTTTTTTGTATAATCGAGAAAAGTTTGATTGGATTCAATAATATTTTGGTCTTTATCTAATAAAATGACCCCATCCTGAATCGCATTAAAAGTACTACTCCAATGATCAGAAGCTTTTTTTAGTTTTTCATTTGTTTGATTACGTTCAATAGAATATAAAATCGTTCTTGAAATGAGTTCGGGATTAATTTGGTTTTTGGGCAAATAATCCTGAGCTCCTTGCTGCATCATTGATAAAGCAAAATCTTTGTCGTCGAGCCCGGTGAGAATGATGATAGGAATGGAAGCAAATTGCGTATATAACTTATGGAAGGTCTGCGGTCCAAAGCTATCTGGCAAGGAGAGATCGAGCAAGATTGCATCTACATAATGAGAAGAAAGATATTCAATGCCACTTCCAAGATTTTCTTTTATGGTGAGTGTTATTGTTGAAGCAGCCGCTTCTTTAAGATATTCAGCAATCAGACGTGCATCGCCCGAATTATCTTCTATCAGTAAAACTTGATACTGTTTAAGGTCATTCATTGGGTGGGAGTTTCACAATCGTAAACCAAAAGTTTTCGAGCGATTTTACGATTTTTACAAATTGATCCAAATCAACAGGTTTTGAAATATAACAATTGGCATGAAGGTCGTATGATTTTATAATATCTTCTTCTGCTTGCGATACGGTGAGTATCACCACCGGTATGCGTTTGAGTTCGGGATCTGTTTTAATTTCTTCCAACACTTCGCGACCATCTTTTCTGGGCATATTCAAATCGAGCAAAATAATATCGGGACGGGGCATCTCGGCATATATACCTTCTTTTCTCAAAAAAGCCATTGCCTCAATGCCATCGTAAACCACATGAATGTTGTTGGTTACTTTTGCATCTTTTATAGCTTCCATTGCGAGTCTAATGTCGCCGCGGTTGTCGTCGACCATTAATATTTCGATGGGTTTAAGGTTTTTGTGATTAGTCATAATGATATTTTTTTATTGATTTGATGGAGAAATTATTTTGCTAAAGTAAAATAAAAAACTGAACCCTTGCCAAGTTCTGATTCGAGCCAGATGCGACCCCCATGTCGTTCGACAATTCGCTTACAAATTGCCAGTCCTATGCCCGTGCCCGAATATTCATTTTTCGAATGTAAGCGCTGAAACATCCTGAAAATGCGTTCGTGAAACTCTTTTTCCATGCCGATGCCATTGTCTTTGATGGAAAAAATCCATTCATTTTTTTCTTCTGATGCTGAAATATGAATATGGAGTGTTTCGCTATGATTATATTTGATGCCGTTGCTGATGAGGTTTTGAAACAATTGTATGAGTTGGGTTTCGTCGGCAACCACACGGGGCAATTCGTCGCAGGTGATGAGTGCCTTACGTTCTTCTATCATGGTTGCAAGATTTATTCTTACTTTGCCCAACACCGAATGGCAATCAGCAGGAAGCATGGCTTTTTTGCGGGTATTCAATCGCGAGTAGTCAAGAAGGTCGTTGATCAGGGTTTGCATGCGGGTGGCGCCACTTACAGCATAAGCAATAAATTCCTGCGCATCGCTGTCGAGTTTGTCGCTATATCGTTTCGATAGCAATTGGGTATAACTCGAAACCATGCGCAGAGGTTCCTGCAAATCGTGCGAAGCAACATAAGCAAACTGTTCGAGTTCCTGGTTCGAGCGTTGGAGTTTTAAGAGGGTGTTTTTTATTTCTTCTTCGACTTTCTTGCGTTCACTGATATCAATAAAACTTATCACTATTTCGGTTATGGCTCCCTTGTGATCCAGTACCTGAAAACCATTGACCGTTAGCCAAACAATATCGTTTTTGTTAGGTTGCAGTACTCCTAATATTTGGTCTTTTATGGGTTGCCTGCTTGTGACAATCCTGTTAACGGGATATTCTTCGAGCGTTAGCGGCGTGCTATCTTCATGTATAAATTCCCATGCAGGGTCTATGGCAACCTTGCCTTTCATCTGTTCTTGGCTTAAACCCAATAGTTCTGATGCCCTATCATTATTCATAACAATGGAAGTGTCGGGTGAATGAACAACAATGCCGGCTTCGAGATTAAACATCAGACTGCGGTAGCGCTCTTCGCTTTCTTTTAATTTGTTTTCTGCATGCTTACGTTCAGTTATATCCTGCCCCTGAGCAATGGTGGCAACAGAAGTTTTTTGGTCTTCTTCATAAACCGATGCCGAATTCAAGAGAATGATACTTATGGTTCCATTCAAATGAATTATCTCCATTTCTACTGTTTCCAAACGACCGCCTTGATGCGATTCTTTAATCAATTTCATTGATTTCTCTGCGGATTCGGGAGGAAATAGCAACTCAATCGATTTCCCGAATACTTCTTCTGCTTTTCGGCCGGTGAGTTTTTCGAAAGCCGGATTAAAACGCGTAATTTGAAATTCGCGATTCCAAACAACAATAGGAGCACTGGCATAGAAGAAAAGATTTTCGAGATAATCGGTTGCCTCTTGCAATTCAGCCGTGCGTTGCGCTACTATATTTTCAAGTTCGTGATTCAAATCAACAAACTTTTGATTGGCGATGCTTAATTCTTTGGCTCGCTTTTCTTTTTCCTGGTTTTGAAATTCAAGTTCTTTATTAGCAATGATGAGTTCCTGCGCCCGTTTTTCTTTTTCTTCAGTTTGAAAGACAAGTTCTTTATTGGCTATAACTAATTCGGCAGCCCGCATATCTTTTTCGTCGCACTCTATTTTTATCAAGTCTAGCATCATATTGAAAGAAGCAGATAGTTTGCCAAATTCATTTTTCGATTGGAAAGAACTCTTTAGAAACACACTGCCTTCGTGGTTGTGTTGAGTTACATAAGTCAATTCTTTTAATGGTGTTTGGATGTTGCGATAAATTATAAAATAGATGATAAACGAAAGTAAAAGAATAACAGCCACCAATATGAGAAGTTGATGGTTCAGCGCATCGTTTAATTCTTGTGAATCAGTAAATAATTCTTCTGCCTTATGTTTTGCAAAATTATCAATCACCTCAATTCGAGCCATCATTTTTTCTCTATAAGCCCTCACATTTCCCGTTGAAAGAATATTCTGTTTCGCTTTTTCAAGATCGCCATCTCCGGCAAGAGCCAGATGAATGTTTTTATCTAAAATCATTTTCCATGCTACACATGCTTTATAAGCCTCCGCCACATCTGCATGCGGACCTAAATAGAATTCATAAATAATATCGAAACGTTGATGCACACTATCGGATGCTATTTTAAGGTTTAGAATGGCTTTTCTGATTTCTTCCTTATTTTCTGCCAAATATAAATCGCGTTCGGCTATGCGCGAATTCAATATATCTAACTTAATATTGGCAACTGTTTCTTGTACTTTAAAGGGATGCTTAAAAATGTTTTCGGTTTGATCGCTTATTTTGTCGGCTTGCCAATATGAAACCACTCCCAAAATAAACACAAGCAACATCAGTAAGGTGAAGCCGAGCCGAAGTTGTGTTGAAATTTTAAGGTCTCTTGTTTTCATTTTTTTATTTTATTTAATATCAAATTTTCGCTTCGACAAGCTCCGCGACCGTAAAAACTCACTTCAAACTTATTGTTTTTTCAAGTGTTTTAAGACCTCTGATAAGTAACTGCAATATTACAAAATAATTCAATTGAAATCAATATTTTTTGAAAATAAAAAAAACACGCCCAGGCAAATAAGCGTGTTTCTTGATTTTTTTACTACACTTTGCTATTGAACTCTGCTAACAGCCGGGCTCCACGCACCGTCGCCACGGGCGGATAGAAATAAATAAACTTATAAAAGCATTTCTACATGATTTAATTGTTGCATGATATGAAATGATAGCCACAGATTAGCAGATTAATTTGAATATCATCAATCCTTTCACAAATATAATCTGATAATCTGTGGTATATTTTTAATATTTGAAGATCCCTAAAAGTTTTAACAGAAGCTATATTTAAATATAATTCTTCTATGTGAAACCTATGTTTCTATGATTCCATGTGGTGTTGAGGAAATAAGAGATTTCCCATAACTAAATGCCATTGCCCACCTGACTTCGACAATGCGCCACCCAAATTCATTTTAAGTCAATGAGAATTGAATATTCACAAAAAAACTCATTAAAAACACCATCTTTGCAATTCTCATGGACGAATATTTGCTTGCCCCACCCAAATGTCGAAGTCAGGAAACAGAAGCTATATTTAAATATAATTCTTCTATGTGAAACCTATGTTTCTATGATTCTATGTGGTGATGAGGAAATAATAGATTTCCCATTACTAAATGCCATTGCCCATTAATCCACAATATCAATAGAAAAATTTCTGCATTTACCATTCAAAATATTTCTTAAAAAAACTTGATTCTCCCAATTTAGCAGGAAGCCCGAATTGTTAATAATTTTTTTATGCGAAATAAATGATAAAATTTACAAAAAAAAGCACTGGAAAGATGACTAAGCTAGAAGTATTAAAGAATCCAACAATTCTCTTTATTTTTTAAATTACATTAAATCAATGCATAATAATTTTTCAGTTTAATAAAAGTCGTATGTGGAAAACGTAAATTCAATGTTAACAAAAAGTACCGCGAAAGCTTGGTATCAAATCGCGATGTTAAAAAATTCAATCGCGGAAGCAAAAAATTCAATCGCGGAAGCCAAAAATCCAATCGCGGAAGCAAAAAATTCAATCGCGGAAGCAAAAAATTTAATCGCGAAAGCCAAAAATCCAATCGCGAAAGCCCGACAACATATCGCGAAAGCCCCAAATCCAGTCGCGGAAGCCAAAAAATCAATCGCGAAAGCCAGACAACATACCGCGAAAGCCCCAAATTCAATCGCGGAAGCCCGGTAAGCTGTCGCGAACTCCCGACAACTTATCGCGAAAGCTAGAATTTTTATTTTCAGAAAGCCATTTTGTCATTCTAACATTCCTGTGATTATATAAAAGTTCGAACAATCAAACTTTAATTTTCTCTTTTTTAAAAAATGCCCCCAAACACCTAACCATCAAATAACCTATTATCATATTAACCCATTAACCCATTAACCAAACAACCCAAGAAACGATTTTTTCTTCAGCAAAAGCTTTTTCCCTGCTTTAAGCTCCGTTCCTTTTTCAATATTATTGATTTTGCACAAGCGATTCAGTTTAATTCCAAAATATTGCGAAATCGAATGCAGATTATCCCCTTGTTTCACCACATAATATTCCGAATTGCTGTTTCGTTTTTTGGCTTCAATATAAATCATTTCGCCTGGTTTCAGCGAATCGTTCTCATCAAAATCATTATAGCTCTTTAGGGTTTTCACACTGATTTCGGCATCAGCAGCGATTTTCGAAAAACTGTCGTTTTCGCGTGCAATAAAAAACTTCACCCCATTGTTTTCATACACTCTGCGGTTGTTAAACCCAATGCTGATGCTTTCGAAATCGTCCATATCCACTTGAGTAGAAATTGGTTTGGTTTTCTTGATCACTTTTGGCTTTGTATCTTTTTTAGCATCCTTTTTTGCAGCAGGTTTGGTTTGGTTTTGAGCAACAGAGCCATCATCGTAGGCATTGAGTTTATATTTTTCGATCAGATTAATCAGCGTCTCGGCATATTTCGGATTGGTGGCATAGCCCGCTTGTTTCAGTCCCGTAGCCCAGGCTTTATAATTGGTCACCTCCAAATCAAACAAAAAAGCATAACGGTCGCGGGTGCTCAAAAACAAAGAATGATCGTTGTAAGATTCTTCCGCATTTTTATATTTCCGAAAACATTCATTTTTAGTGTCATCGTCCTTATAAAAAGTTTCGCCTGTCCAATCCTTATGACATTTAATCCCGAAATGATTGTTGGCTTCTGTGGCTAAATCGCTTTTCCCGCAGCCCGATTCGATGATGCCCTGCGCCAGTGTGATGCTTGCCGGAATTTTATAGTCCTTCATTTTCTTCACCGCAATATCTTTAAATTGATTTACATAAGCATTCACCATCTCATCATAAGTCGAATTTTGTGCCGATGCATTATTGGTGAAGAAAAAAAACAAGAGGGAGAAAAAAAGTTGAGCAGTTATTTTCATTTTATTATTGTGTTTTAAATACAACCTACCAGGTTTTCAAAACCTGTTAAGTTTTTATAACCTCCTTTGTGAAACTTAGAGATTCTTTGTGAAACTTTGTGGCATAGCTAATTATCTGCATTGATATGTTTCTATAAATCATAAGTGCAAAGTTATAATGAACCCTGTTTAAACAATTATCTTTAAAATTTAGTTTTACACAATCAATTGTTATTACTTTTGGAACGAATTTCTATGGCAAACTATCTTCAAACATATTTCCCCGATCTGAGCACTTTTCAACTCGAACAGTTGCAACAATTGATGGTATTGTTTAAAGAATGGAACCAAAAAATCAACCTGGTTTCGCGTCAGGACATCGAAAACCTCGAGTTGCATCATATTGTTCATTCCCTTAGCATTGCAAAAGTGTTTTCTTTTCCGAAAGGAATAAAAGTGCTCGACATAGGCACCGGTGGCGGGCTGCCCGGCATTCCTCTGGCCATTCTTTTCCCTGAAGTTTCTTTTACTTTGGTTGATTCAATTTCCAAAAAAATTGGAGTGGTCGATGATATTGTTCTGAAATTGAATCTGAAAAATGTAATTGCCAAAACATTGCGAGTTGAACAACTGAAAGTAAAGTTTGATTATGTGGTGAGTCGTGCCGTAACCAATTTGCCCGATTTTGAAAAACTCAGCAAACCCTTGCTTCAACGTTCCAAATCAGATGGAAGAAACAAAGGGATAATTTATTTGAAAGGAGGCGATTTTTCCGACGAACTTCAACAAATTAAGATGAAATACGAACTATTTCATCTCTATGATTATGTGAAAGAAGATTATTTTCAAACAAAGAAAATAGTGTTTCTTTATTGAGTTTCTTATGGTTAAATCGGAAAAAAATGATTTTAAAAAATATGTTCGCTGAATTCCGTTTTTTTTTACGTAATTAGCAAAAAATATCAAAGTATTATTAACTAAAACACAAAATTTATGTCAGAACAGAAAAAATTCGTGCCCTTTGTTTCAGCCGAAACCAATATGGCTGAGTTTACATTCAAGGCTCTCTTAATCGGACTAATAATGTCGGTTGTATTGGGCGCAGCAAATGCCTATCTAGGCTTACGTGCCGGTATGACCATTGCCGCTACCTATCCCGCAGCCGTCATCGGTATGGCACTCCTGAAAACCATGAAAGGCTCCATACTCGAAGAAAACTTTGCACGTACAGTGGGTTCCATTGGCGAGTCGGTAGCTGCCGGAGCCATTTTTACATTACCCGCATTCTTTGTTTCAGGTCTGTGGCCTGAATTTTTCACCATCGGGCACTATGTAACTTCTTCTCTCATTCTTATTGCCGGTGGTATCCTCGGTATCATGTTTGTAGCCTTACTCAGAAGAGTAATGGTTGAGGATGTTGAACTAAAATTCCCCGAATCTATTGCCGCAGCCGAAATTCACAAAGCCGGTCGCAGAAGTGGTGGTGGTTCAAAATTCCTTTTTGGTGCAATGGCAGGTGGCGCCATCATTCAGGCGCTTGGTCAAATGAAATTCTTTGCCACTTCATGGGAAAAGTTTATTGTTTTCTCAAAACAAACCATCACCGGTACATTATTCACAGGACAAGGCGGTTTGCTCTTAAGCTCACCGGGAATCAGTCCTGCATATATGGGGGTTGGTTACATCATCGGACCAAAATATGCTGCTTTGAACTTTAGTGGAGGCATCATTGCCTGGGGTTTATTGGCTCCAATCATTTATTATTTTATTTCCCCTTCCTTTAGTTTGGATTTTCTAACTAGTTGGGCACATATGCTTCAGGTAAAAGATCCAACTTTAACAGATGCTTCAGCTTTAGATAAAGTGAGTAGCGCAACTTATCAAATGACACAGATTTGGCGATTTATTGTTCGTCCTATTGCTATTGGTGGTATGTTGATGGGTGCATGTTTCACCTTATTTAAAATGCGTAAAAGTTTGGGTGAAGGTTTAAGAAGAGCTGTTAATGATGTTCGTAAAGCTGCCGGTGGTAGTAAAGTCGAAACTTCCCGTACAGAAAAAGATATTCCTTTTAACTGGATTATTGTTGGAATTCTTGCAGTAGCTGCTTTAACTTTTGCAATTTCCTTTTTTATTTTTGAAGCAAGCCTGTTGGTTTCTATTGTAGCTGCAACGCTACTAATTGTGTTGGCTTTCCTATTCGGAGCTGTTTCCGGTTATCTGGTTGGAATTATGGGTTCAAGTAATAATCCTATTAGTGGACTAACCCTTACTGCACTTGTGGTTACTGCTCTTATTTTAGTAGCTCTTGGTGTATCTGGTGATGCCGGTATAGCTACTGTGTTGGGTGTTGCCGCAATTGTTTGCGTTTCTGCTGCTGTTGCCGGCGAAATGCTTCAGGATTTAAAAGCAGGACATATTCTTGGTGGTACTCCCTGGCGCATGCAGATTGGAGATATCATTGGAGTTATTCTTGCTGGTTCTGTAATGTTTGGAGTATTGGTTATCCTTAATCAGGGTGACATTGCACAAGGATTGAAAGATGGCTATGAAGGTGGTTTCGGAAGTAAAAACCTTCCTGCTCCACAAGCCAGTCTTATGGCAATGTTGTCAAGAGGTATTGTAAGCGGACAAATGGCATGGCCACTCATCATCGTGGGTATGCTCATGGGCTTAGGATTTATTTTGATGCAGGTAAAAAGTCCAATGCTGGTAAGTGTTGGGATGTACCTTCCATTAGAAACAACTTTTGCAATATTCTTAGGTGGCTGTGTAAAAGGCATCCTCGAAATGTTCAACAGAAAGAAAAAAGTAAACGGCAAAGAAGTGTTGGATGAAAATGGCGAACCCGTGAAGATTTATTCAAAAGGACAAATGGTGCGGATGGATAATGTTGGAATTTTATTGGCTTCAGGTTTTATAGCCGGTGAAGCTTTAATGGGACTTGTTTTTGCTCTGCTTTATTTCATGAATGTTCCAACACCTGCTTTCTTTGAAGAACCTTCATTCTATGTTAGCATGGCTATCTTAACTTTAATTTCATTGTCATTAATTTATATTCCACTCAAGAACAAAGGTGATGCAAGCGAACCACCTCCACCAAGTGGAAGCTTCTAAATAATTAAAATAATCCGGCAGAGGTTGATTTCTCTGCCGGATTTTCAACAAAAAAATATGGAACGTAACTTCTTTGAACGAAGAAAAATTTTAAAAAAAGCAAGCCTCCTCGACTTGACACCTTTTCGTAAAATAGAATTTAAAACGGAAGAAAATGGTTTGGTGACTTTGCTTTATCCCAAATTCAAAAATCCTAAAATTCAAAAATTCATGCTTGGCAAACGTTCTCCTTTCATTCAAATGAAACTTGATGAAATTGGTACGGCAAGTTGGTTGTTGATTGATGGGAGCAGAAAGGTGGATGAAATTGCCACCCTACTTAGCGAACAATTGGGCGAAAAAGTTCAACCCGTTCATCAGAGGTTAGGAAGATTTTTATCACAACTTTACAATAACAAATACATTTCATTTAAAGAACTTCAAAAAAAGGAGAATTAATTATGGGAAACATTTTAGGCGGATTAAAACCAACCGCATTATGGAATAACTTTGAGAGCATCTGTGGAATTCCACATCCCTCAAAAAAAGAACAACAAATAAGCGACTTCGTGGTAGCTTGGGCTAAAGAAAGAAATTTAGAAACCATTATTGACGAAGTAGGCAATGTAATCATTCGTAAACCTGCTACCCCAGGTATGGAAAACCGCAAGGGAATTGTTTTACAAGGGCATCTCGACATGGTTCCTCAAAAAAACAACGATACCCCTCACAATTTCGATACCGATCCTATCCTCCCTTGGATAGATGGAGAATGGGTAAAAGCAAAAGGAACAACCTTAGGTGCTGATAATGGCATCGGTGTTGCTGCTGCTATGGCAGTGCTCGAATCAAAAGACTTATCACATGGTCTGATTGAAGCTTTATTCACAATCGATGAAGAAACCGGTATGACAGGAGCTTTTGGATTAAAATCAGGTTTATTAAAAGGAGACATTTTAATGAATCTCGATTCAGAAGATGAAGGAGAATTATATGTAGGATGTGCCGGTGGTACGAATGCAAATGTGAAATTTAATTATACTGAAGAAAGTGTTCCTGCCGATGCAGTTGCATTCCAACTTACTGTAAAAGGTTTAAAAGGTGGACATTCAGGAGTAGATATTGCTTTAGAAAGAGGAAACTCAAATAAAATCCTCAATCGCATTTTATGGTATTCATGCAAAAATTTCGGATTAAGACTTTCAAGTATTGATGGAGGCAGCTTGCGTAATGCAATCCCCCGCGAATCAATGGCTGTAATTACCATCCCCACAGCTAATGTTGATGCTTTTAAAAAGTTTGTTGCTGAATTTACCGCAATTGTAGTTAAAGAATACAAAGGTGTTGAAACCGATTTAACTATTGAGTTAAAAGGATGTGATAAACCTGCATTTTTAATTGACACCAAAACCGGTTGCAATTTAATGAATGCTATTTATGCCACACCTAATGGTGTGATGCGCGACAGTCAGGATATGAAAGGTCTTGTTGAAACATCAACTAATTTAGCTATTGTTAAATCACAGGATAAAACCATTACAATTCAGTGTTTATTACGCAGTTCAGTTGATTCAGCAAAAGAAGACCTTGAAAATATGTTTGTAGCGGTATATTCATTGGCAGGTGCCGAAATTGTTCTTGATGGACAGTATCCCGGTTGGAAACCCAACATGGATTCTCCAATCTTAAAGGAAATGCTTGCTGCTTATGAAAAACAATTTGGTACAAAACCAAAAATTGCTGCTATCCATGCAGGTTTGGAATGTGGTTTATTAGGTGGCGTTTATCCTAATTGGGATATGATTTCATTTGGTCCAACCATTCGTTTTCCTCACTCACCGGATGAAAAAGTGAATATTGCAAGTGTCGAAAAGTTTTGGGATTTCTTAGTACAAACACTCAAAAATGCTCCAGTTAAATAATTGCCTTATTTCTGAAAATTATAAAGCCTTGTCTTTGTGTGATATAAAGAAAATAAAGCTGATTTTTTTACAGAAATGAATTTTCAATGCAATAATTTTTTACTTTTGCAGCTCAAAACAGAGATAAAATGAAAAGAACTTTCCAACCATCACGTCGAAAAAGGACTAATAAACACGGTTTTACTAAAAGAATGTCTACTGCTAATGGCAGAAAAATAATTGCTGCCCGCAGAGCAAAAGGCAGACACAAGCTTACTGTTTCTGACGAACAGGCTGGTAAAAAGTAAATATTCAAACCATTTATATTAAAAGAAGAAGATGTTAATGTCTTCTTCTTTTTTTTATTTATTGTAATTTCTGTTTGCGTTTAAATTGCATGAAACATTGATTTTTAGAATAGAATAATCTTCAGTTTAGGGGTTTTGTTGATTTATTGTATTTCTACTTTTCATGATTCAAATTTTTCAACAATATTATTTTCAACGTAATATTTTAAAAATTATTCCGTTATTTGCAGATTATAATTAATTGAGTATTTATCAAAACTATACCACCTCATTTTCGTCTTGACGAAATTTGTAATTGCATCAAATCAGAAACTAATTAATACAATCCAATCACATGAAAAACATTAATTTTAAAAAGTTAATTCCGCATTTTTCGGCAATACTTGTTTTTATTGCTATAAGTCTTATTTATTTTTGGCCGGTAATGGATGGAAAATCACTTCGTCAATCTGACGTCGTAAATGCCGGAGGAATGCAGAAAGAAGCACAAACCTATCATGAAAAAACCGGAGAATACACTCTTTGGACAAATTCAATGTTCGGAGGAATGCCAACCTACCAAATTGGAGCATTACCTCCTTCAAAAAATGTTTATTCGTACACAGAAAATATTGTTCAATTAAATCTTCCGCGCTATACGGCAGACACTGTTTTCTTGTATTTAATAGGGTTTTATATTTTGCTTTTAGTGCTGGGAATTAATCCCTGGCTTTGTTTGATTGGAGCAATCGCTTTTGCTTTTGGTTCCTATAATTTAATTATTATTGAAGCGGGCCATGTGAATAAAGCTTATGCAATTGCATTTATGGCACCTGTCTTGGCAGGTATACTATTAACATTTAAGAAAAAATATATTTGGGGTGGACTTCTGACCGCTTTTGCTTTGGGTATGGAAGTTTTTTTTAATCACCTTCAAATAGCCTATTATTTGATGTTTATGATTTTCATTTTGCTTATTTCGAAATTTATTTATGCCATTATTGAGAAGCAACTCAAACATTTTGCAATTGCATCCATAGTTTTGTTTTTTGCTGTTATTCTTGCTGTTTTACCTAATATACGTGAGCTTTGGACAACTTATGAATATGGAAAAGAAACGACGAGAGGTCAATCTGAATTGACGCCTAAAGGGAATCAGGAACAATCGAGCGGCTTGGACAAAGATTATGCTTTTGCATGGAGTTATGGAAAAGCAGAGTCTTTCACTTTATTGATTCCTAACTTTAATGGTGGAAGCTCGCATCAAGAGCTATCAGAAGGTTCTGAAACTGCTCAGGTATTAAAGAAAAATGGAATTTCGAATGTGAAAGATATGTTGAAAGGGGTTCAAACCTATTGGGGTGAACAGCCGTTTACTTCCGGTCCGGTGTATGCTGGGGCGATTATTGTCTTTTTGTTTGTGATGGGATTATTTTTAGTGAAAGGACCTGAAAAATGGTGGTTGTTGACGGCGGCAATATTTTCTTTAATGTTAGCCTGGGGTAAAAATTTCGATGCTTTCAATGATTTTATGTTTTACAATATTCCTTTTTATAATAAGTTCCGTACGGTTGCAATGGCTTTAGTAATTGCAAGTGTTGCGATTCCGATGTTGGGATTAATGGCGATGAACAGGATCATTTCGAAAGAAGTTGAAAAGAAAGACATCCTTAAAGCTTTAAAATATAGTCTGGGCATAGTTGGGGGTTTGTGTTTATTGTTTGCAATGCTACCTACCATGTTTTTCGATTTCTCGTCGACATCTGATGCCGCAATGCTGAAACAAGGTTTTCCTGATTGGTTTCTTGCTGCCATAGTATCGGACAGACAATCAATTTTCCGTATGGATGCGCTTCGTTCATTAGTGCTGATTTTATTATCTGGTGGTTTAATTTGGGCTTTTCTTGCTCAAAAAATCAAGAGTGTTTATGTATTGGTTGGAATGGGGTTATTGATAACCTTTGATGTTTGGGCTGTTGATAAAAGATATTTGAATGATGAAGATTTTGTTCCGAAAAGAAAAATGGTTTCTGATGTTCAACCTACACAGGCTGACGAAATGATTTTGATGGATAAAGATCCCGATTATAGGGTGCTTAACCTCACCGCAAATACTTTTAACGATGCTTCCACATCTTATTATCACAAATCGATAGGCGGATACCACGGAGCGAAATTGCGCAGATATCAGGAGCTGATAGAAAATCAGATTTCGAAGAATAATGTGAAGGTTTTCAATATGCTGAACACACGTTATTTTATTGTTCCGGGCGAAAAAGGAGAACAACAGGTGCAGCGAAATGTGGCTGCTTTGGGCAATGCCTGGTTTGTGGATGAATATAGACTGGTAGCAAATGCCGATTCGGAAATGACTGCCTTAAGCAATTTTGAACCTGCCCATACTGCCATTATTGATAAACGTTTTGCCGATGAAGTGAAAGCTTTAACCCCCGGTAAAGACACTACTTCAAGCATTACGCTTACATCCTATAAACCCAACGACCTTGTGTATGCTTCGAAAGCCGATCGTCAGCAATTGGCTGTGTTCTCAGAAATTTATTATAAAAACGGTTGGAATGCTTATGTTGATGGAAAACTCACTCCCCATTTCAGAGCCAACTATGTGTTAAGAGCGATGCTGATTCCAGCAGGGGTGCATACTATTGAATATAAATTTGAGCCCAAGTCGTTTTATACCGGTGATAAATTATCTTTAATCAGTTCAATACTTGTATTGCTGATTTTCAAAAACGATATATGTTGATTCGAGCTTTTAAGCACGATAAAATCGCTGAAGCAATTATTAATTGGGATTTAACAAAAAAAGTCTTGGAAGACATCGATAAACTTATTTCTAACGATTTGGTTGCTATCCATAA
>JBAWXL010000059.1:0-19978 GCA_037144095.1 Bacteroidota bacterium | reverse complement strand
ACTGATTAACACTGATTCCACACAAACCACAAATGGCTAAACGCAGCAAATCTTTTAATATGACTTTTTCGTAGGGAATGAATTGTTTGACCAGCCAAAACAGCATCACCGAAACTATCGACCTTAAAAATACGATTTGCAGAGGATTGAAATAGTCAGGCATCAAGCCTTTTGCTATCCAATAATTTATGCCAAAGAATATTCCCGACAATAGCAGAGCGAGGTGTGCCTGTTTCTTTTTCAATTTATATGCTTTTGATTTTTTGCAAAAGTACTGCAATTATATTTTAGTTCACATAAATCTGTTTGACTTTACAATTGATTTAAGAACATAGATTAACATTTTTGATTTACGATCTTTGATACTTTAAAATCGTTTATCATTAATTGTATTTCAAAAATATCATTTCATCTAAAACAAAAAGAGGGAGTCGCCTCCCTCTTTTTTCTTAATTTGAAATTCAGATTACGAAATCCTTATTTCTTTTGATAGTGTAGCTTTGGCTTCCTCTTTTTTAGGAAGTTGCACTCTTAGAATTCCATTTTCGTATTCAGCACTGATGCTTTCACGATTGATGGTTTGTGGAATACTGAATGATCTGCTGAAAGCTCCATGGTAAAACTCTTTGCGAGTGTAGTTTTTCCCGCTTTCTTCTTTTTCTTCTTTCTTTTCAGAAGAAATGGTGAGAGTGTCGTTTTCGAGATTGATTTTGAAATCCTCTTTTGCCAATCCCGGCGCCGATACATGCAATTCGAATTTGTTTTCATCTTCCGAAATATTTACGGCTGGCGCACATCCGCAATCTTTCATTTCATTCGCAAAATCATGGCGAAACATGTTGTCGAAAATGTCCGGTAAACCCGGTTTGTAGTTCCATCTAATTAAGTTCATAATTTGGTCTCCTTTTATTTTTGTTTATAATTTTAATTTATTGAGCTTTCTTTTTCAAATTCTGTTCCAACACAAAAAATTATTAAAAATCGGTCATTTTGTCATGTTTTCGATTGTGAAAACTGCCATTATGGCGCTTATCGTAAGGTTTTCTGCTTATTTCATATCATAAACCGATATATAAGTCTTTCAGAACTTTATCAACTAAAACAAATTCAAATGAAAATATGGGCAAAACGTAAGAAATGAGGTGCACAATCAAATTAAGTGGAGTTTGTTTTCACAACCTCTTCAAAGATTTTTTCTACTTGGGATGTAACAATTGGCTGCTTAGTCTGGCACTTAACAAGATGATATCCTTACACCATCATCGATGTGATTTGACTTTCTGTTTGATGATGAGGGTTTTCCCAAAAAAAAATTACAATAAACTTTTCGTAATTATCAGGCTGCAATGCTCTGTTTTACTTAATTCAGTCAGTGAAATGAGGCTGTGTCTTTTTAGACTTTTTAAGAATGAAGTCGATTATAATAGACTTTAGTATAATTCAATAATAAATCTTGTGTCCTCGTTTGCACTGGCGTTAATCAGTGTGAGATATCGGTTCTCTTTGTAGTTACTTACACGGAATTGCGCTACATCAAATCTGATTTCATGTTTTGCTGTGGTGCTCAGTTTGACACTGTCGGTGCCGCCCGGAGTGCTGGCAAGGTAAGCATCAATATCGCCCTTGCCGGTACTTTTCAATCGAATGATATCGCCGGCAGCAAAAGTATGAACTAATACTGGAAGAACTTCTTTTGCATCAAGCTGTCCTTTCCAGATGGTTTGTTCGGGATTGGTGAGGGTTTCAACATCAAAAAATGGTTCAATCATATTCGGTTTTGAGGGGAATTTGTTGATTAAAAGTCCCAAGTCCTGATACATACAAGTCATAGCAGCCACTCGTGAATCTTCAAGGGTGGAGCTGCTTGTTTTTTTCTCTTTTTTAGCACCGGTTTGCACTTTTTTGGCGCTCTCCAATGCATTGTAAATGATAATTAGGTCGGCTTTAACAGCAGCCAAAGCCACCTCATCGCCAATAGTGGTTATAAGAGTTTTAACTGCAAGGATGCGACTGTCTTGTGTCCCACTGTAAAAAGGTTTGTGCATTTGTGGAAACAATTTTTCATAAGCCTGAGTCTCTGGTTCGTGAACTATTTGAATACGCACATCAATACGGTGCATTTTGGCGGGCAGAAGCTTAAGCAATTGCTTTAGATTTAAGGTATCTCCTTTTTGCATTCCTCCTTTACTTGCCCAATTGCTGTAGTGAACGCTTAAATCTTCATGCAATGGATGATAACGATTATAAATGATTTGATAATCCTCGTCAGCTGGGTTATTGTCCAATGCATTCTTCACTCTCGAATCGTGTTCGCGCGAGAGTTTATATGCCTTCCGAAAGTTTCTTCTGGTGGCTATCAGAAATTGATTACTTAAATAAAGCCAAATTTTTTTCATAGTTTAAAATGTTATATTTGTTTTTCAAAAATAAAAATAAGTCTAAATTAATCATAGAATATGATGCTTCTTAATGGGATTGCTAAAACAGTAAGGCTACAGCAGCAATCGTTCCAAATCTATCGGACGTCCGACTAATACGAATTGTTGTCAAATTTCATTAGACGGAATTACTTGAAATTTCAGAAAATATCAAATGACTCAATTAGGTCGAGCGAATTGAACCAAAAGCTGCCATTTTGTTAGTCCAGCAGAAGCGAGCGGCATGAATTCACAACAATTATAAAAGGACAGACTTATTACCGAAATGAATTGTTGCAAAATCATTGAGTAAGGGTCAACCTAACTGACAATTTGTCAACAAATAGTATCGGTCGTTGAACCGAATTGAATCATTAGTAGTTAGACGATTCAATTCGTTCCAGCCACCTGAATTATTTGATGTTATTCGATTTCATTGGCTCGCCCCGATTGAATGTATTTTTCTCAAGCGATTCAATCCGTGACCCTTTATGTCATGCATTGTCGCCCTTCAATATCATACGCTAAGCCCAACTTTATAAAGTTAAATATATTACAATGATCAAAATAAAACTTATCTCAAAGAACTTTCCTGCAAGTCACTGCATCTACACTTTGGACATAAATGAAGTTAAATGCGATGCAAAATTAAATAGAGTTTTATTATTTTCAAAAAAAATTTTAGCCATCACTTGGTAGGTATAAATTAAAATTATTCTAAAGCAAAGCCGTATTTGCAATTCGGTTTTGAATACAGCATAATCTGCAATAATCAGCCTTTTAAAAATGAATCGCATGCTGACAATTCATTTATTGCATATTTCAAAACTATAGGCAATAGGTTTGCTCTCAAACCGTCATTTCACCTCTTAATGGCGTTTGAAGCAATTGTATGATTTGATTTTTATCTGAATAATTCGCTAAGAGGAACATGAGTTTCGCCACAGCCGCCTCAGTAGTAATATCATAGCCTCCCACCACACCAATCTCTCCCAACTTCATACTGGTGCTGTATTTTCCAATTTCAACTGAACCTCCTTTACATTGCGTAACATTGAAAATGATAATCCCCTTGTCAATCGCATTTTTCAACGATTCGATAAACCACACATCTGTTGGGGCATTGCCTGAGCCAAAGGTTTCCAGAATTACGGCTTTAATGCCTTCCGCAGTAAGAATAGCATTCACCACCTGCGGACTAATACCTGGATAAAGTTTCAGGATAGCAATACTTTGATCCAATTTCTTATGAACCTTAAGCTTCTTAAAATTAGGATGAAGAATGGCAGTTTTCTTATACCTTATATATACACCTGCTTTTGCCAAAGCGGGGTAGTTGCCCGAAACAAAAGCCTCAAAATGTTCGGCATTATGTTTAGAAGTGCGATTGCCACGATAGAGTTTATTTTCAAAACAGATGCTCACTTCCGGCACAATCGGAGTATCATCTTCCGTAGCAGCAGCAATTTCGATGGAATTAATAAAATTATCTCTCCCATCAGTTCTCACCACTCCCATAGGCAGTTGCGAACCTGTAAGCACAACGGGTTTATTAAGATTCTCAAGCATAAAACTCAATACCGAAGCAGTGTAAGCCATCGTATCCGAGCCATGCAACACTACAAAACCATCATATAATTCATAATTCTTTTCGATAATGCAGGCAAGCTCCACCCAAAAAGAGGGCTTCATATCAGAAGAGTCGATCAAGGGGTCGAATGATATGTGATCAATCTGATAATCGAAGTTTTCGAGTATGGGGATATGTTTATACAGTTGGTCGAAGTTGAAAGGGACAAGGGTTCCGCTATTTTTATCCTTCATCATACCGATGGTTCCACCGGTATAAATCACCAGAATTGATTTCTTTAATCTATTGGGCATGAGCTTGTATATTAAATAATTTTACAGCGTTATCAGAGGTTTGAGCAGCCACTTCTTCAATCGAAACCCCTTTTAGTTGCTCAATAGCCTGTGCAATATGAAGGATATATGCACTCTCATTTCTCTTTCCACGATGAGGTACCGGTGTGAGAAAGGGAGCATCAGTTTCGAGAATGATATGCTCAAGACCAACATCATACATTAGTTTTTGCATAGAAGAATTCTTATAACTCACCACCCCTCCTATTCCTAAAAAAAAACCCATTTCAATCACAATTTCTGCCTGATGTATATCTCCCGGAAAGCAATGAAATACTCCGTGGGGCATATTGTTCTTATAATCATGCAATACATGAATGATTTCATCAAATGATTTTCTGCAATGAATAACGATGGGCAAATCATATTCTAAAGATAAATCCAATTGCCTGCGAAAAGCTTCTTCTTGTTGATGAATAAAACTAGTATCCCAATATAAATCGATTCCGGTTTCGCCAATGGCATAAAATTTATATTTTTTAAGGTTTTCTTCCATAAAAAACAACTCCTCCTTATAGTTTTCCTTTACCGAAGTAGGGTGCAAACCCATCATGGGCAAGCAAACATCAGGATAAGCAGACGCAAGTTGCAACAAACTTTCAGTAGTTTCACTATCAATATTGGGCAAAAGAATATAGCGTATATCATTGGCTAATGCCGCCTTAACAACAGCATCTCTGTCGTTGTTAAAATCATCAAGATAAATGTGAGAATGGGTGTCAATTAAAATCATATTGCAAAATTAATTAAATCAAGCAATATCGATTCTTCATAGGTATTAGCTAATATTGATTTCTTGTCCGTAACTAAGAATTTCATTTACAATTGGATTGGATATTTTGAATTCACTTTCTCTAAAAGGATGAGGTTCAATTCTGCTATCTATTTTTCTTCTTAATCTCATTAGTTCCAATTGCATATCAACCAGATTGCCGTAATCTTTGAGAATTACAGCAATATCAATATCGCTATCTTCATTAAAATTTCCTTTAGCATAAGAACCAAAAAGGATAATTCTACTATCGTAATAATTAGCTTTTACAACATCGGCATAACGTTTTGCAAGATTTATAGCATCGTTTTTATCCATAATCTGATTGTTTTAATATTTTCTATCCATTCTTTTGCAAAATCTAAAGTACACATCAAATAAAACTCTCTTTTATAATCTTCATATCTGGCATTCAAATTAAAAGAAGTTATTTTATCAAGCCAGTCAGCATATTCATCAGTTAATTCAAGCTCACAAAGTTCGGCTAATCTATATAGATTATGTGTAAAAGGGGCATGCTTTTTGAACTTATTTACATAATATGCTTTCAGAAGCTTTTCAGTTGAAATATGTCCTAAAAACAAAGACCAACTGTAGAATTTTGACTCAAACAAACTCATCATGGTTTGAAAATCCTCATCAGATGTATCAATCCAGTGTTTGATTATTTTATCAATATCATTAGGCGTATTTTCTTCTTTCATAATTTATAAGAATAGACAAAAATACAGTAAATATTTGAAATCAATTAAAATCATGCTGCAAAATTAGTTGTTTATCGATTCGTTATTGTATTTTTGCTAATCAATTATAAAGCTATTTTTTTAATATCTGAATGAAAAAAGTCCTCATCGTACGCTTTAGCTCCATAGGAGACATAGTGTTAACCACTCCAGTTGTGCGTTGTATAAAGCAACAATTGGGTGATGTAGAACTTCATTATCTTACTAAAAAGACTTTCCAAACGCTGTTGGAAGCCAATCCTGATATCGATAAAATATATTCAATTGATAAAAATCTAAGTGAAATCACCCCCTTGCTTCGCGAAGAAAAGTACACTCATATTATTGATTTACATAAAAACCTTCGAACACTGCAATTGCGAATTATGCTTTGGAAGAAATTCAGTAGTTTTAATAAACTTAACTTTCGAAAGTTCCTTGCAGTTCGCTTAAAATGGATAAACCTTTTGCCTGCCGTTCATATCGTTGACAGATATTTTAAAGCCGTGAAAGTGCTTGGGGTTACTAATGATGGAAAAGGCTTGGATTATTTCATTCCAAAGGACATGAATCCCATCCCTACGAATATTGCCAATCAATTAAAGGAGGATTATGTGGCAATTGTGGTAGGAAGCAAGCACACCACCAAACAGCTACCGGCTCAAAAGCTTATTGAAATAGGAACAAATATAAATAAACATATTGCTTTATTGGGAGGCAAGGATGACATTAAAATTGCCGAGGAAATTTGCAAACAACTACCCCATGCGGTGAATTGTTGTGGTTTGCTTAGTTTGCATCAATCAGCTTATTTGGTTAAAAATGCAAGCTCAGTGTTAACAAATGATACTGGTTTGATGCATATTGCTGCTGCATTTCACAAGAAGATTATTTCTGTTTGGGGCAACACCATTCCTGAGTTTGGGATGTATCCTTATTTGCCCGAAAGCATAAAAGAGCTTTCAACCATCATCGAGATTAAAGGTTTATCCTGCCGCCCTTGCAGTAAAATAGGTTATAATAATTGCCCAAAAGGGCATTTCAATTGTATGAATCAAATGAATAGTCATGAAATTTCGAAATATTTATAAATATAAGACTTCATTAAATCATATTCATATTATCCCATTGCTGAAAAGGATCGTTAAAAGCAATGCGGATTTTCTCAGCTAATACTTGTGAAAGCTTAATTTTTGATTCCTGAGTCCATCCGGCAATATGTGGAGAAAGGATAACTTTATCAGATGCTAACAACCAACGAAATTCGTCAGGAAGATCAGAAGTGACAAGGTTTTCAAACGAATGACTTTCATATTCGAGCACATCAAGTGCGGCTCCCAATATCTTCCCTGTCTTTAGATGGCAAACTAAATCTGAAGTTTTCAGCACTTTTCCACGCGAGGTATTAATGAGGTAAATGTTTTTTTTAAAATGACTTATAAATTCATCATTAACCATGTAATGAGTTTCATCTGTAAGGGGTACGTGCAGACTTACGATGTCAGCTTTTTCAAAAACATCTTCAAGCCCAACTTCTTTTACTAAACCCTGCGAATAGTTGAATTTATATTTATCGAAAGCAATGATTTTAGGTTTAAACCCTACCAGTCGTTCGGCAAAAGCACTCCCCATATTGCCATAGCCAATGATAGCAACAGTTTTGTCCTTAATTTCTGAGCCCCGATTGCCTTCGCGATTCCAGATGCCACTGCGAACTTCGCGGTCGGCTCTGATGAAATGGTTCAGCATTGCCAGCAACATTCCAACGGCATGTTCAGCCACAGCATCGCGGTTGCCTTCAGGCGAATTGAAACAGCGTATATTCTTGCTCTTGGCAAAAGCTTCATCTATGTTTTCCATGCCTGCGCCCACTCGTCCGATAAAACGGAGATTGTGGGCTTGCTCCAACATTTCTTTATCAAGAAGAATGCGGCTGCGGATGATGATGCCATAATAATTCCCAATTATTTTAAATAATTGTTCGCGTGTGATTTCGGGAATGTGCTCACTTTCGAAACCGAGTGTGTTAATATCATCAATTAGTTGAGGATGGGCCGAATCGACGAAGAGGACTTTTTGCTTTGGGAGTTTCATTTCAAGTGAATAAGTTGGTAAATATTTCGTCTTTCAATATACCAGATAATTGAGCAATATATTATTAGCAAAATTCCGTTAAGTAATAATTTCAGGGCTATATGATGAAGAAATTGGGCATACCAAAGACTGAAGAAATAGAATGAAACAGAAAGAAGGATGTAAAACAACAATTTAAATACTTCATACGGAATGCGGTAATGCTTTTGGCCGATGATAAAAGAAATAACCATCATCGAAAGATAACAAATAAAGGTTGTCCATGCAGCTCCCATGTAACCAATTATTGGGATTAAGATGAAATTTAAGACTAATGTGAGTATAGCTCCACCAATAGAAATATAGGCACCATACGTTGTTTTATCAGTTAATTTATACCAAACAGAAAGGTTGTAAAATATACCCAAAAAGATATTTGCCAGAAGCAGTATAGGAACAATTTTCAATCCTTCATAAAATTCTTTTCCTACGAAATATTTCACCAAGTCCATCATCAGTGTGATTCCTAAAAACATAAACGAACAAGCTATTACAAAGTACTTCATCACATCAGCATAGGTCTTTTGAGCATTTGCATATTTAGCTTGTGAGAAAAAGAACGGCTCTGCTGCATATTTAAATGCCTGTATGAAAATGGTAATCATGATGGAGATTTTATAACAAGCACTATAAATTCCCACCTGACTCGAAGCAATCTCTTTTGGCGAAAGATACTTTATGAGAATACGATCAAAAGTCTCGTTTACTATTCCTGCCAACCCGAAGATAAGCAATGGAAAAGCATATTTAAACATGGTACGGAATAACTTATAATCGAACTTAAATGAAAAACTGAGAATATCAGGCAAAAGCAAAACGATAGTGAAAAGACTGGCAATAAGATTGGCAATGAAAATATAACCCACTCCAACCGAAGGATGATAAATAAGACTGATAATTCCAGTTAGTATCTCATTTTTCAACAACCAGGGGCAAAGCAAAAGGAAAAACAAATTTAAGCCCACATTCATTCCGATATTCAACATTTTAATAGTAGCAAAACGTTTGGCTTTATTTTGTTGACGTAATAGGGCAAATGGAATGGATGAAAACGCATCTAAAGCAATAACCAGTGCAAACCAAATAATATAATCTGAATGTCCTGGATAATTCAAAAGGTTTGCGATTGATCCTGAAAAGGACAACATCAATATCACAAAGAGCGCGCAAACAGTAAATATTGAAGTTAAAGTGGTGGAATAAACTTTATGCAAATCTTTTTCACGTTCGGCAAAACGGAAGAAAGCCGTTTCCATTCCAAACATAAGTATAACGTAAAGCAAACTTACATAAGCATACATTTCTCCAACAACACCGTATTCAGCAGGATGAAAAATACGCGAATGTATTGGGACCAATAAATAGTTAAGCAAGCGACCTATTATGCTGCTTACACCATATATTGCAAAATGTCCGGCAAGTTTTTTAATTGAGTTCAAAATTGATTATTTCAAATTGCAGGCAAAGTTAGCTATTTTATTTTAATGCTGAACATCCTAAATATTAAGCTCATCTCAAAATATTTTAGAAAAGAATTTAGTTTTCCAAATATGTAAAGGTTATTTCACTATTTTTGCTCATTAATATATTATGGAAAGACGCTGGGTACATACTCCTATTGGGAACAAGAAAACAATTGACTTGCTGACAAATGAATTAAGTATTCATCCGGTTTTGGCTTCGCTTTTGGTTCAAAGGGGTGTGAATACTTTTGAAGAAGCCCGTTCGTTTTTCCGTCCTCAACTCTCTGACTTACACGATCCGTTTTTGATGAAGGATATGGGAAAAGCTGTTCTCAGAATATGCCAGGCCATTGATCGAAATGAGAAAATATTGGTATACGGAGATTATGATGTGGATGGAACCACTGCAATTGCTTTAATGTATTCTTTTTTAAAGAAATTCACTTCCAACATCGAGTTTTATGTACCTGATCGTTATGATGAAGGTTATGGCATTTCAATAAAAGGGATTGATTTTGCTCATGACAATGGTTTCAATCTGATTATTGCCCTCGATTGCGGTATCAAAGCAATTGAACAAGCCGATTATGCCAACACTTTTCACATCGATTTAATCATTTGCGATCATCATCGTCCGGATAATGAAATTCCGAAAGCATTTGCAATTCTCAATCCCAAACGTTTGGATTGTGATTATCCTTATGATGAATTGTCTGGTTGCGGAGTAGGATTTAAACTGGTGCAAGCCATTGCTATTCGTAAAGAGGTGCCTTTCGACGAATTGCTTCCCTATCTTGACCTGGTGGCGGTGAGCATTGCCTCTGATATAGTTTTCATAACAGGCGAAAACAGAATTTTAGCCTATTATGGCTTAAAGCTTATTAACACTCAAGCGCGCCCGGGAATCATTGCCATTTTAATGTTGGGCAATCTTATTAAGGTGGCAGATAAAAATAATTTGAACTCAAATTATGTAAACACAAAAGAGTTTAGCATTAGTGATTTGGTTTTTTATGTCGGTCCACGCATAAATGCTGCCGGACGAATGGATACCGCCCGCAGTTCTGTGAACATTCTCCTTAGCGAAACGATTGAAGAAGCTATAGAAATTGGGAAAACGATTGATGATTGCAATACCGAACGTAAGTTTCTCGATACTTCATCTACCACTGAAGCTGTTCAAATGATTCAAAGCGACCCTGCTCATGTAAATGCAAGAACTACCGTAATTTTTCAACCCAATTGGCATAAGGGAGTAATTGGTATTGTTGCTTCAAGGCTTACCGAAACTTACTATCGCCCAACGATTGTTTTTACCTTGTCAAATGGATTAATTTCAGGTTCGGCTCGTTCGGTCAAAGATTTTGATATTTATAATGCTATTGAGGCTTGCAGCGACTTACTTGAGCATTTTGGCGGGCATAAATTTGCAGCAGGACTATCCCTTAAACCGGAGAACTTAGAAGTATTTCGAAAACGTTTCGAGGATGAAGTTTCCTCCAGAATAGAAGAATATCAGCTAACTCCTGAAATTGAAATTGATCATATTATTAAAATTTCAGATATTGATGCGAAATTCTTTCGTGTATTAAAACAGTTTGCTCCATTTGGTCCCGGGAATATGTCGCCTCTTTTCGAAACCAGAGGTGTTATTGATGCCGGATACTCCAGAATTGTTGGATTAAATCATCTGAAATTATCTATTTATCATCCTGCCATAGCAAGTTCACCCATTTCGTGCATCGCTTTTCAGCAAGGCAAACATTTTAAAGAAATCGAATTAGGAACTCCATTCGATATTTGTTTTCATATTGAAGAAAATGAATGGAATGGCAAAGTTTCGCTTCAGCTTAATATTAGGGATATTCGAATTCCGAGCATCGATTGTAATGACAACTACTAAGAGTCTTATTACACAAATATTAATCAGAAGCTTTAGCTTCATCACTACTTTTTAGCTCTTATCCCAATTACATTAAGTAGTTTCCAAATTTCCTCACAGTTCTTTATTTGATAACCGTAATTAACATCTTTCCCGAATAAATTTCTAACTTACACTTTGTGGGATACTGCCTGATATCTCTTAAAGAAGGATGTATAGTCATTAAAAAGGGATGTCAAGTTCTCAAGACTTGATGTCAAGTCCTAAGAGAAATACATCTTATTAAAGGAGATATTCCATGCTTTTAAGCCTGAATACAAAGCTTGATAAATGCTTAATATAAAATCATTACTGATAAAAACCTGAGCGAAACAATTAAATCAAACCCTGATTAGTTAGGGAAATAGCTCACGATATTTATAATATTTAGTGGACTAAAACCAATTTATCGAAATCAATTGTCTTGTAATCTATGCTTTGAAAATCGTATTTCAATAAAAATCATATAGCGTCCGAAGTAAGCAAGAAAATGATTGGAATGGAAAGATTTCACTTCAGCTTTACACTAAGAATATTTGCATTCCGAATACTGATTTTAAAGACAATACTAATAGAGACTTATCACACGTATATGAATGGAAGATTTGGTTTCATCAGTGCTTTTTAGCTCTTATCCCAATAACATTCGGCAGCTTCCAGATTTCTTCATTATTCTTCATTTGATAACCGTAAGTTACATAGTTCCCAAACAAGTCTCTTTCAAACTCCCCCGAACAAATATACATAGAAGCTTCAGGTCCGCCTTCCATATACACTGCTTTTTGTATGTCGAAAGGCATAAGCTTCATTATTTCAATAAATTGATTCATACTGTAAAGCGATCGGGTGAATATAAACATCACCCTGTATTTGCTGTCCAATGCCAAAACACAAATGCTCGATTTCAAAGAAGCCCTTTTGCTCCAGGGTTGCCCGACGCCATCGCAATTAAATATCCGCATCGACTGAATTACTGTATTATAGCGAGGTTCAACATCCTCCCACGTCGAACAAGTTACATCATAAATCTCAATGGTTGGCTGTGCGCTGTCTTTTGCATTAAACCCCAGCATAGCTCCCCAATTCTTATCTCTTTTAGGATTATTATAATGCCTGAAATTTTTCATAAACCCCCTGTTTGTCTTAAAGTCTTTCAGATTATACATACCTGCATTAATAACAGCCTGCAAGCAAAAAGTATCAGCCCATTCCCTTGCCATTCGATTAACATGATCCATTGCAGTTGAATTATAGAGTTCAAAATCAAAATATTTCGGGTCTATGCGAAGAATTTGCACTTTCGAATCGCCCCAAAAAGTGGCTATAGGAGAAACGTATTCAATAAACTCCAGCCCATTCTGCAACTGAATGAGATTGACATGTCCGGCACAAGTGTCGCAAGGCTGTGAATGTAACTTCATTGGATACATTGCCACAAAAGATAAATAGATTAGAATAAAAACTCTTTTATTTAAATACATCATGTTGAAATTGCCAGTAAAACTAAATAAGCTTAAGAATATTTCCGAAAATAATACAATATTTGATCATACAAAATTATTTTATTTTTAATAGCTTTACAGAATTCAGGGTTTGAAAACCCGATTAACAGCTTTCCAACCTAATTTATTACCCTGAGTATATTTTTTCATTTTGTGTAAACTCAACAAGCAATCATTTGAATATGTGGGCTTTTCTTGTCTTCTTTTTCTGCTCAGGAGACTAAAAAAACAACTATTGATATTTATTTCTATTTAACCGGAAATATCTCAAAAAAAATGATTTCTAAAAATACTTCCTACATCAAAAATAATTTATAATTTTAAGCCTTTAAAAATACATATAAAAAAATGGAAAAAATCAAACTTTCACTTGATAATCTGGACGCTATTTTCCCCGACGAATTTACTCCTGATCAGTTGGCTAAAGCCAAAACCTTATTTCTCAAAAAGCTTGCTATTGAAGCCCATCAGTTCTATGGGGGCAAGATTCAAACCGTGCCAAAAGCTCCTGTCATTGGGTTTAATTGGTTCAATGTGTGGTATACCCCCGGTGTATCAAAAGTGTCGACCACCATTCGCGACAACTACGACACATCTTATGATTTAAGTAATAGAAGTAACCTGGTAGCTGTAGTTAGCGATTCAACCCGTGTGTTGGGCGATGGCGATTGCACTCCTCCCGGAGGCTTAGGAGTTATGGAAGGAAAAGCTTTCCTGATGAAATATTTGGGAGGCATCGATGCTATTGCACTTTGTGTTGATAGTAAAAACGATAAAGGAGAAAACGATCCCGATAAAATTATTGATTTCGTGAAAATGGCTCAGCACAGTTTCGGTGCAGTTAATCTTGAAGATATTTCACAACCCAATTGTTTTAAAGTGTTAGACGTATTGCGCGAAGAATGTGTCATTCCCGTTTGGCACGACGATGCTCAGGGAACTGCCTGTGTTACCCTGGCAGGTTTAATCAATGCCCTGAAACTCGTAAATAAAAAAATGTCCGAAGTGAAAATCGTGATGTTGGGTGCAGGCGCTTCCAATACGACCATTGCACGTTTGCTCATTACCGATGGAGCCAACCCTGCAAATATGATTATGTTTGATACCAAGGGTGGCTTGCATAACAAACGTAGCGACATAAAAGCCGACACCCGTTTCTACCGTAAATGGGAATTGTGCGAACAATCAAATCCTCAGTGTATTGACACCATTGAAGAAGCAGTAAAAGATGCCGATGTTCTGATTGCGCTCTCAACGCCAGGTCCCGATAGCGTGAAAAAAGAATGGATACGCTCAATGAATCCAAATAAACCCATAGTGTTTGTTTGTGCCAATCCTATTCCCGAAATCTATCCACATGCCGCTAAAGAAGCAGGCGCATACATCGTTGCCACCGGCAGAGGCGATTTCCCTAATCAGGTGAACAACTCTATTGGTTTCCCCGGTATTTTAAAAGGTGCATTATTGGTGAAAGCAACGAAAATTACTGATAATATGGCCATCAGAGCCGCCCATTCCATTGCCGACTTTGCCGAAGCTCGTGGAATTGACCCCGAAAATATCATCTCCAAAATGGACGAAACCGGAGTATTCCCCAACACCGCTGCCGATGTTGCCATGCAAGCAATTGCCGACGGAGTTGCCCGTGTTCACATCACTCGCGAAGAAGCTTACCAAAAAGCTTATGATGACATCATGATGTCGCGTGAGCTCACCCATCACCTGATGGATGAAGGTTTTATTAAAGAACCTCCAATGGAAATGCTCGAAAAAGTACTCAGCGAAACCATACTTGAAATAAAATAATTCTGTTGTTTCTTTCAGAAAATAAGCCACAAATTCACTGATAATTCAAATACAAATGATATATCAGTGAATCTGTGGCTTTTTTTATACTTTTGATTTTTCAAAACTTAAATAAGTGAATCAACCATCTCTTCTTTTTCCGAAAATATTTTTTTTTGTTTCACGTTTTATGACTAATTTTATACCCTAAAACATCATATCATGTCAACCATAAAAATCGAAAAACTTAGCGAAGAAGAAATCGCGGAACGAAACATCCGCAAATGGCCCATTTGGGAAAGAAGGAAATCTCATTTCATGGAGCTTTACGACGAAGAAGAACAATGCCTGATTCTGGAGGGCGAAGCCAATATAAAAACCTCACAAGGCATCGTCACCATCAAAGCAGGCGATTTTGTAACCTTTCCCGAAGGTTTAAAATGTGTTTGGGACATCATTTCGCCTATTCGCAGACATTATCAAATCGTATAAAAAAACAATAATTTGGAAGGCTTAGTCATTAAATCAACCGGAGGCAGCTACATCGTCAGAATTTCCGACGGAAGTAAAATCGAATGCCGCCTCAAGGGAAAGTTTAAAATTCAAGGAATCAAAGCCACCAATCCCATTGCCGTTGGCGATAGAGTCGAATTCACCATCATGCCCGACAATGTGGGGCAAATCAGCGAAATAAAGGAGCGTTTCAACTATATCATTCGCAAAGCCACCAATCTGTCGAAAAGCACCCATGTGTTGGCTGCCAACATCGACAATGCCTATCTGATTGCCACCCTTGCCCAGCCCCGCACCTCCACCGGTTTCATCGACCGCTTTTTGGTGACTGCCGAAGCCTATCATATCCCCGCCATCATTCTCATCAACAAAAAAGACCTGCTCACCGACGAACAACTCATCGCTGCCAAAGAACTGTTGGAAATGTATGACCGAATCGGATACCGCGGGAAAATCATTTCCTCTTTCGACCCTAAGGATACAGAAGAATTGAGCGAAGAACTGAAAGGAAAAATCAATTTATTTTCAGGACATTCAGGCGTGGGCAAGTCGAGCCTCATCAATTCCATCGACCCTCGCTTCCATCTGAAAGTTGAAAATATTTCGGCTTACCACAAAAAGGGAATCCACACCACCACCTTTGCCGAAATGCACGAGCTGTCAAATGGCAGTTTCATCATCGACACCCCCGGAATCAAAGAATTTGGTCTCACCGATTTCCTAAAAGAGGAAGTGGCATTGTATTTCCCCGAAATGAAAGAGTTGCTTTCCCGATGTCAGTTTTACAATTGCACCCATCAACACGAACCCCGTTGTGCCGTGAAGGAAGCCCTCCAAAGCGGACAAATCAGTGTGTCGCGCTACTCCAACTATATTGGAATCATGAAAGATGAGTATTTTAACGAAAACGAATGGGATTAATCCATGAGAGTTATTATTCAAAGAGTTAGCGAAGCCTCCGTAAGCATTCAGCTGCAAACAACATCTTCCATCCGTAGCGGATTGCTGATTTTACTTGGCATCGAAGAAGCCGACACCATCGACGACATCGAATGGCTTTGTGCCAAAATAAGCAATCTCCGCATTTTCAACGATGCCGAAGGCAAAATGAACCTATCCATCATGGAGGTTGGAGGCGAAATATTAATTGTAAGCCAGTTCACCCTGCATGCTTCCACCCGCAAAGGCAATCGTCCCTCCTACATCCGTGCGGCAAAGCCCGATTTCGCCATCCCGCTCTACGAATTATTCATCAAACAAATGAAACTCACGAGTGGACTTCAAATTAAAACCGGAGAATTTGGTGCCATGATGCAAATACAACTCATCAACGACGGACCGGTTACCATTTTTATCGATTCAAAACAAAAAGAATAATCATTTCAAATCATTAGAAATTAGAAAGTTGACTTGTAAAATCAACTTCGTTTCAACATAGAGTATTATATATGACTCTTGAAAAGGAGATTATAAATAATAAATTGAAATATATTGTTAATTGAATCGTTTGATAGCTATTTAGAGCTAAAAAAGGGGGTTGTCAGTGAAGTAGAATATTTATTTTACAATATTATATATGATTAATATTAAATATGTTATATCTGAAATAGTATTATTTAGGACTAAATGATATAGATTAAAATAAGATATATTTGATGTAATATTTATTTCGTAAACATTTAGTTTTGTTTTGTATATAGACTATTGATTAAAGCAGATAAAATGTAATTTAACAATACATTAGGGTTCATTAACGCTTTCCGATGGTTCATTGAAACTTACTGATGGTTCATTAACGCTTTCCAATGGTTCATTAGCAATTTCCAATGGTTCACTGAAATATTCCAATGGTTCATTAGCAATTTCCGATGGTTCATTAAAACATTTCTATGGTTCACTGAAACATTCTGATGGTTCACTGAAACATTCCGATGGTTCATTGAAAGAAATATTTACTTCATTGAAAGAAATACTTACTTCATTGAAAGTAAAGCTTACTTCATTGAAAGAAATACTTACTTCATTGAAAGTAAAGCTTACTTCATTGAAATTGACATTAACTTGAATGAAACATTCATAAAAGAAAGTAATTAAATAAGCTATTTCAACATCAATTTCCTACCCGCATCACCATTAATTCGCACATAATATAAACCCTTTGCATGATTCCCTAATTGCAGACTTGCATTCTTTCCCAATGTATCAAGCTTAAAATCATTTATTCTTTTCCCATTAAAATCAAATATTTCAACAGATTGAATAAAATCTGCGTGATGAATATAAAAAACATCGTCAGAGGGATTTGGATAGATTTCAAATGCGGAATTAACTTCAATATTAGGATTTATCCCCAATGGGTTTAAAGTAAGTTGAAGTGCATCAATGTATAAAGTGCTTCCCAATCCAATATAACTAACATTATTTATATTATTATTAGCCGTAAAAGCAATATTTAAGGTGTCGGCAAGTGGCCAGCCATTATAACTGATGGGGATTTCGAAATAGGCAAAAGAAGCTGTAGGAAGAAGCGGAACCAACATACTATCAATCAACTGTGCTTGTTGATTTAACGAATTCCAACGATAAAGAAAGATTCCGGCAAAAGCCGTATCGGCACCCACCGGAATATATTTGTAATATCCCGAAACTTTCTGAGGGTTGAGCGCAACAGGCATTCCTCCGCTCGGAACCCCATTATTAGTGGGGAAATTGCCATTGGTAATATATCCCAGCGTGTCGCCACCCAATATGCTAACAGATTTGATTTTAATTGAATTAGTGCCCTCATAACTATCGGTAGATTTTGTAACCGACAAATCAAGCGGATTACACAAACTATTCAAAGTTCTCCAACTATCAGGCTCTTCATTTCCAACAGTGTTCCAGTTTTCAAAATCGCCATTCGGATAAGGATTGGCACTTTGATGAAAAGAAGCATTATCAATATAAAGCTGGCTACCCAAAACAGGATTGTTGAAATTCGAACAAGAAATCATCACAGCAAGTGTGTCAGACTGCGCCGTATCTGACCACGAAATGGGCAGGCTGTATTTAGAATACGAGGGATGTGTACCTGTTAGATGCCCCATTGCCAAGCCAATTATCGCCCCGTTTTTCTTAAGCGCAATAATAGTTTGAGCAGTATCGCCAGGCATAATATCAAACTTAAAATAAGCAGACACACTGTCGGGATGTCCAACAAAAGGAAGCCCTCCATTTACGCCGCCTGAAGCAAAATCACCAAAATAAATAGCACCCAAAGCAAGACCACCGTTGGTATTAACCGTTTGAAGATGTGCGGCATAACTTCCGGTATAGCTGTCGGTACTACGTGTTACGTTTCCAAGAGGAACATCAAAAAAAGTATTCGGATTAGATGATAGATACGGTACAGGGTTTTGATAATAAACGGCTAAGTTCCAGGTTTCAAAACCTCCGTTGGGTATGGTTTGACACTTTGAAGAAAAGCTTATACCCAAAAAACAAATAATAGAAATGCATAAAATCTTTTTCATAGCAATGATAGTTTAAAATTGACTGCTAAAATACGAATATTCTTTTAGTGTGCAATATTCTTATAATGCTTATATCGTTCCAACACTTCATTCACAAACCTAAGGGTTTCAATACCTCTGAAATAACCGTTTTTCACCACTGCATCATTATAATAATGTGATTTAGATTTAAGCACAAGGAAAGTATCCACATTATGTTCCCAAACTTTGGGGTCTTTATTGTATTTTTTGGCAAGCTCAATGGCATCCAACACATGTCCGGGACCTGAATTATAAGAAGCAATCACAAACTTCTGTCTTTCGAGAGGATTGTCAATTTCTTTGGGAATTAATTTATCGAGATAATGAATATACTTAGCACCACCTTCTATTTGTTTCTCAGGCGATGAACCCGGAACGATGCCATAATTCTTAGCAGTAGAAGGCATCAATTGCATAATGCCAAAAGTGCCGTAACTACCTTCTAAATTAGCAATGAAATGCGATTCCTGATATATCAGAGAAGCCAATAAACGCCAATCCCAATGATATTTTGCCGATACTTTACGCAATATTTTATCATAAGGAGTAATATTCCCTTTGCCTTTGCTGTTAAATTCAGAGTTAAGTTGACTCACCGAACGATGATTGATATAATATTTCTCAACCAAATAGCGATAATCAGTTGTTTTCATAAAACCTTCAAGCCAAGCACTTACAGTATCTTCAAAATCGAGCGAAGTTTTCCGAACAGCCCAAGCCAAATGCTGATCGAAACTGATTACTGTTTTAAAATCCACATTGGGGTAATATGCCTCGTTAACTTTAGCAATATTTTCAACACAAACCGTATATTTTATTTCACCACTTGCCACCATCGCGATAAGCTGTTCAGCTTCATTTTCTTCGTCTGCCACAATATGAATGGGCATACCAACTTTATCTTTAAGAAAATGCAATTGTTCAGCATAAGAAGAGTTTTCCTGAACATGCACCGTATCATATTTCCAATTAACAGGACATCTAATGAGCAATGAATTGATTTTCTTTTCGCTCATCTTCTCCCATCCTTCAGGTTTCCGCTGAACGAGCACCTGACGGGTAGTGTAAAAAGGCTTCGCAAAATCCACAGTCTTTTTCCTTTCGTTTGTTATGGTAAGATTTGAAGCAATCACATCGCAAGTGCCATCTTTCAAATGACCATAGCTGCCACTAAGGTTTTTATCTACAATAAACTCAGCCTTCACCTTGAGTTTTTTGGCAAAAGCTTCAATTAATTCAAGCTGAAAACCCATAGGTTCGCCCTTATAAACAAAGTAATCAATGGAATTGT
>JBAWXL010000058.1:0-19988 GCA_037144095.1 Bacteroidota bacterium | reverse complement strand
AAAGGATAGAAATATTTTGCCATTTTTGGTTACAATATTGTTGATAAGGTACTAACGCCTAATGCCTATTCCCTTAGGTGCACATTCATCACACACCGTTTGCAATCGAACGAAAGTCGATATTTATTTTTATGATCCGACAAGCTCCAAGGCTCAGGCATGGCAGGAAGAATAGGTTTTTGCTTCGGGCATCTGCCCAGTTCGAATTTAATACAATAGCGGCTGCTGAAAATGATGTCATCTGCAGGCGAATCGTTGAGTTCAAAACCATCCTCAATGCTTTCCACCCCATGCCGTTTATAAAATGCGTGCGCAAAACGATTCGTCACGTTGCCCCTAAAGCTTAGGTGCTTTTCAGGATAAGGAAAATCGTTAGGTTGAATGGGTTTTTCGGTTCTAACATAGGTCTCAAGCCGTTTCGCTTCATGCTCGCTCAACAACTTACGGCGCATTTCGTTCAAAACCGAAACTTGTATGAAATAAGCATTAGAAAGTTGCAGCTTTACTTCTTCGACGGCAAAAATAGTATTCCCTGCTTTCATAAACTGTTTTTCGATTGTCGCCAGCGCTTTCTCTGCCTGGAGGGCAGGTTCTTTTGCTGCACTATTTTCAAGGGAACTGGTGATATTATCTTCGTCGGTTGCACTTAAGCGAAAACCATTTTCACTCTCGCCCATCTCAATTCTGATTGATATCAGCCGTTTCGACTCGTCTTTGCTCAGTGTGTGCTGAAACTCTTTATGATAATTGCGGCTGACGCTGCATCCTTTAGTGATGTTGTTCATGCTGTTAGGATAAATAAACTCGCCTTCCACTTTATTAACCGAAGTTCCCCAAAACTCGCCCTCAGCATTCAGCAGCGCAATTCCATCGCCATTGTGCAAACTGTGTGAAGTGTCTAAGCTGAAATAATGTTCGCCGGTTGATTTCACCTTTCCGAGGGGTTCGCCCACCGACTTGGGGGTGTGGATCGACGATTGCGACATCTGTCGCCCTTCTACGAAATGGCTTGTAAATCCTCGCGAAAAGCTATACAAAGGATTGGGTGTGAACTCCAAATGTGTCTGTCCCGAAGACGATTTTTGGCAGGAAGGATTCGCCAAAAGGATATCATCCAAACGTTTTCGATAATGCGAAACAATGTTCTGAATATAATCAACATCTTTTAGTCGTCCTTCAATTTTAAATGAAGTTATGCCGGCCTCCACCAACGATTGAAGATGTTCGGATAAATTCAAATCTTTCAACGAAAGCAGGTGTTTATTGGTAAGAATGGGGTTTTGATTAGCATCTGAGAGTTGATAGGGCAAACGGCACAACTGCGAACAATCGCCGCGGTTTCCGCTACGGTTTCCGCCGGCAGCGCTGAGATAACACTGACCGCTAAAGGCAGTGCACAATGCCCCATGAATGAAGAATTCGAGGTCAACCTGAGTGTGTTGACGTATGTTTTGTATTTCTTCCAGACTTAATTCGCGGGCAAGTATGATTCGGCTGAAACCCGCTGCTTCGAGAAACTGAATACGCTCTAAGGAATAATTATGTGTCTGTGTACTTGCAAAGAGTGGCAAGGGCGGAAGTCCTGCTTCAATTAAACCCATGTCTTGTATGATAAGGGCATCGGCACCTGCTTCATACACTTTTTGAGCAAGCTTGGTAGCCTGTGCCATCTCGTCGTCGAACAGCAAGGTATTCAGAGTAATGTACACCTTTGCGTTGTAAAGATGAGCATAACGAATCAGCTTTTCAATCTCCTGAATGGAATTCCCCGCCTTAAAACGCGCCCCGAACATCTCGGCACCAATGTAAACCGCATCGGCTCCATAGTTTATGGCAAGCCTGCCTGCTTCGGCATTCTTTGCCGGAGCCAATAATTCAAGTGCTGTGCTATTGCTCATTTGCATTCATTACAAGCTTGATGTTGTGCATTAATTTGTTGTAGCCCACGCGGGCAATGGAAGTGTCGGATAAAAGAGTATCAAATTGTCTCTGGCTTAGGGTGGATAAATCTTGTGAACTGAGTGAATTTAATTCGGCTTTATAAAGAGGTGAGCTTTCGATGCAAGAAAGCACTTCTTGATTATAAGGACATACTTCCTGACAAACGTCGCATCCATAGACAAATCCTTCGGTTTTCTTTTCATATTCAAAAGGAATTCCTTTTTTCGATTCGATGGTATGATAAGAAATACATTTGCGGGCATCAACTACGTGAGGCGAAACTATTGCCTGGGTGGGGCAAGCAACCATACAACGCTTACATCTTTCGCAACAATTGGTGGAGAAGGGGGCATCATATTCCAGTTCAACATCAGAAACGATGAGTCCGATAAATACAAAAGAGCCCCACTGCGGATGAATCAGTAAAGAGTTTTTCCCGATGGCACCCAAACCGCAACGATTGGCCCAAGCCTTTTCGAGCATGGCTCCCGAATCGCAAAAGCTTTTTCCATTCGATTCGGGAAGAAGATTTTTAATAAAAACAAGCAGGCGGTCGAGCAGACGTTTTACTTCTGAATGATAATCTTTTCCTAAAGCATAACGGGCAATCTTCAGGTAAGTTTGTTTTTCATTCTTTTGATAATAAGGAAGAACAACTGCTATGATGGATTTTGCATTGGGAAGAACCGAGGATGGGTCTAAACGATTATGCAGATGAGCGCCATAATAGCGCATATCTGCATAATAAGCATTATCTATCCACGATTTTAAATGGGCTTCTTCATCAGTTAATACCGAAGCAGGAGCCATGCCGCAATCTGCAAAACCTAATGAAAGGGCTTGTTGTTTAATTTGAAGACTTAGAGTTTGCTTTTCGGTTTGGGCAAACATTTAGAAAAGACGGGTTTGTTCGGGAAGTTTGAGCCTGCCCAAATGTTGATAAGCCAATTCGGTGGCTTCCCTGCCTCTTGGAGTTCGCATGAGGTAGCCTTCCATAATAAGGAAAGGTTCGTACACCTCTTCAATGGTTCCCGAATCTTCGCCCACAGCCGTAGCAATGGTGGTAAGACCTACGGGACCCCCTTTAAACTTATCGATAATGGTTGTCAGAATCTTATTGTCCATTTCGTCTAAACCATGTTGGTCAACATTCAGTGCGTTGAGTGCGAATTTGGCAATTTTGAGGTCGATATGTCCGTTTCCTTTTATTTGGGCAAAGTCTCTCACACGGCGAAGCAACAAATTGGCAATACGCGGGGTTCCACGGCTTCGGCGGGCAATTTCAATAGAAGCATCATCATCGAGCGTAATATTTAAAATATTGGATGCCCGATGAATAATCTTATTCAATATAGAGGTATCGTAATAGGATAGTCTTGAATTAATTCCAAAGCGTGAACGTAAAGGTGCAGTGAGAAGTCCTGAACGGGTAGTAGCCCCAATCAGAGTGAAAGGATTTAAAGAAATCTGAACACTTCGTGCATTCGGACCTGAATCAATCATGATATCAATCTTATAATCTTCCATAGCCGAATAGAGATATTCTTCCACTACGGGCGATAACCGGTGAATCTCATCAATAAACAATACATCATTTGTGTCGAGATTGGTGAGCAAACCTGCAAGTTCGCCGGGTTTATCCAAAACGGGACCCGAAGTAACTTTAATATTTACATTAAGTTCGCGGGCAATAATATACGAAAGGGTGGTTTTCCCTAATCCCGGAGGTCCGTGAATCAGCACATGATCGAGGGCTTCCCCACGCTGGGTAGCGGCTTGCACAAACACTTTGAGGTTTTCGACCACTTGTCCTTGTCCATAAAAGTTATCGAAATCGGATGGACGAATGGAGTTTTCGTATTCCTTTTCCTGCGGACTCAGATGTTCGTTATTGGCATCAAGATTTTTATTCATACTTCAATTATTCAATACAAAAGTAAATAAAATTCTTTCAACTGTCTTTTTTAGATTGCTTAAAGATAAAAGTTCGTGCTAATCTTTCGACTTTGAATAAGTAATTCTATTGATAATAAGACATTCATATTGTTTTAGTTCGATTAATGTCATTCGTTTTATATCAAGAATAAAATGGAATGAGTAATAAACTTTAATTAAACGTGGAAATGCTTTCTGTTGTAAGCTTTTTATCTGAAGAAAAGGCCTTGTTATTAAGGCCTTAAATTATTAACAAGAGCAAAAGTAGATTGTAATAATAAAAAGATGTAATTTTGCTCACGATTTTCACCATAAAAGATTAAGCTAAAATGAAAGAAATTATAGTAGCAATAGACTTTTCAAAAGGTTCAATACATGCGTTGAACTATGCCATTAGCATTGCCAATAAGACTAATGCCAGTATTTTAATGATTTGGGTAGATACCTTTAGTGAAAAAGAAGGAATGCTGTTGAAAGAGCAAAAAATAATGAAAGATGAAATTTGCGAAAGCTTCAGCGAAATTATTGCTAAGTATCAACCCTCACTTACCAGTGGGAAATTAAGCTTTAAGATTCGCAAGGGTAAAGTGTACAGCGAAATTGCGCATCAGGCAAGGGTGAACAAATCTGATTTAATAGTGGTTGGCACACATGGTGTGTCGGGATTTGAAGAGATTTTCATTGGGAGTAATGCTTTCAGAATTGTAACATCAGCCCCATGTCCAATCCTTACCATTCGACCTGATTATCCATTTGATAAAGGAATCACGAAAATAGCTCTGCCTATTGATAGCACTCCTGAGACTTGCCAGAAACTTGCTTTCACAGCTAAGCTGGCTAATATATTTGGTGCTGAGGTATATGTTTTGGCTTTGTATTCTGCTAACTTAAAGACCATCAACCGTAAGGTGGATGAAAATGCTCATGAGGTTTCGCGCTATTTAACAGAACAAAAGGTAAAGCATAGTATTGAATCTGTTTTCACGGATAATATTACTAAAACCACGCTTACTTTTGCCGAAGTGGTGAAAGCTGATGTTTTATCCATCATGACGGAACAGGAAATTAGCGAAGTGAATGTGTTTTTAGGTCCTAATGCTCAACAGTTGATCAATCATGCTGAGATTCCCGTTTTAAGTCTTAAACCGGATGAATTTTATGAAAAACACAAGTAACATACTTCGGTTAATACTATCATATATTGCTTTCATTGCATCTCAGGCTGTTTATTGCCAAGCGGGAACAGCTAAAATTGAGATTGTGGCTGATGAGAGAGTGCAGGTTTTGCTCGATAAACATCTCGAAATAAACAATACAAAGAAATACATTCAGGGTTTTCGCATTCAATTGTTTTCTGAATCGGGAGCCAATTCGAAAACGGCTGCACTCGACATGAAAACTAAATTTTTGGCAAAGTTTCCCAATCAAGAAACCTATATTGTTTTTGTGGAGCCTAACTATAAATTGAGAGTGGGAAATTTCAGAACAAGAATGAATGCAAGGGGTTTTTTGAAGGAAATTATTGCTGAGTACCCGAATGCGTATGTGATTAAGGATATTATTGAATTTCCTCAGGAGTAGTTATTTGGTAATCACTTATCCTTAATTGGCCTATAGGAGAAAACTTTCGATGGCTAAAACATAAGAGTCTAAGCCAAAGCCTGAGATCACGCCTTTGCAAGCCTGGGCAGTTAGCGAAACCTGACGATATATTTCGCGGGAGGCAATGTTGCTGATATGCACTTCCACTATGGGAGTTTCGGTGGCACGAATGGCATCGGCAATGGCTACAGATGTGTGCGAATAGCCCCCGGGATTGAGGATGATTCCATCTGAAACATTGGCCGTTTGCTGAATATAGTTGATGATTTCGCCTTCGATATTGCTTTGATAATAGTCGATAGTAATGTTGGGGAATTTGCTCTTAAGTAGGATTAAAAAATCCTCAAAAAAATTCGATCCATAGATGTGATTTTCTCTGTTGCCAAGCAAATTAAGATTGGGACCATTGATGATAGCGATTTTCATACGGTTTATTATATGTTGACAAAAGTAATGTTTTTGTAAATTCATTTATAATCAACTTGAAAATAATCCGGTTTTATTGGGCTTAGTTTAGCCCCTTGAAATTTACGACTTGGGTCTTATTTTCCTTTATTTACACTCCAAAGGCTTCGCCTCCTCATCCTCCTTTTCGCCAAACCAAACCACCGCATAACCATTTGCAACGCCAATTCCGATGGCGTTCCATTTAATGTCTTTCCAAATTCCTTTATTCAAAATAACACTGATATGCCCGGGACTGTTTATCCAACTTTCAACGGCTTCCTTTGCGAAATCAACAGGAGATAAACTGCTATTGGTTGTCGAAAAAGCAATTTCATATCCATTTCCTTTATAATTTGTCAGTTCACGGGGTTTATTCCACATACACTCCGCTTTTTTGTGATCTTCGGTATAACAACAAGAAGTCCATCTCCCTTTATTCGACCATGAATGCAGATTACACCTTTTAGTAACCGGATTATTCACAGAGAGGTCGTTAACATGCGTTTGCGCCACTATGGTCAGGCTTTTTGAAAGCGCAACAGCAGGCAATTTCTTCGACAATCGCAGCTCATTAATTTGCTTTAAAAGACTTGCTTCATAGGCAGACAAGCAGGTCGTTTGTGCATGGATAGTTAAATTACAGGCACATATAATAAATAGGATAAATTTTCGTTTCATGTTGAGAAAAATCACTCTTTATAATAGTAACGTATTGCTTTTGTAAGTAATATACTTTGTGGGCTTTATTTTGTTAACAAACATTAACAACCTCGCCTAACTCACGCTATTATTGAGATATGTGAGATTTCAGACTTATTAAATCCATTTAGTTGAAAGAAAAAAGTATCGATTTTTGTAATTGTAAAAGATTTTAGCTTAATTTGTCCTATTCATTTAAATCAAAAAATTGAAAAAGTTAGCAATAATATTCGTCATATTAACCCTATGGAGCCCCTTGTTGTTTTCGCAAGCAGACTCGTCCAAAGCAAGTTGCGACGAAGCTTGCGTGTTGATTTCCGGCGATTTGGACAATTTACTCAACAATTGGTATGTAAAACAATCTCTTAAAGCGCATGCCGACTTCTACGATTTCGACAGCACCGACTATTATGTCCCTGTTTTCGCCGATTCAGTAATCGAAAAACGACTTTCTTCTCTCGCCTCTTCAATAGAGTTACCTTTCAACCATGAAGTTCGTTCATTCATTGATATGTACACTATTAAAAAACGTAAATTGGTTAGCGTTTTGGTTGGATTATCCTCCTATTATTTCCCCATTTTCGAAAAGGCATTAGACGAATACAACCTGCCTCACGAATTAAAATATCTTGCCATTATCGAATCGGCACTAAATCCAAGAGCCGTTTCGCGATGTAAGGCAACCGGATTATGGCAGTTTATGTATAATACCGCCAAATTATACAATGTGGAAATGAATTCATTTGTCGACGACCGCCGCGACCCCATTAAATCTTCCTACCTAGCCGCCCGCTATTTAAGAGACCTTTATACCATTTATAACGATTGGCAATTGGTGCTAGCTGCCTACAATTGCGGACCGGGAAACGTGAATAAAGCCATTAAACGTTCGGGTGGAAAAACAAGTTTTTGGGAAATATATTCCTATTTGCCAAAAGAAACACGAGGATATGTTCCGGCATTTATTTCTGCCGTATACACCATGAATTATTATTCGGCGCATAAAATATATCCCCGCCAAATCGAAATGCCGCATTTCACCGACACCATTCTTGTTTACAAAAGCCTCAACCTTCAGCAGGTAGCCGATGTGATGTCCTTGCCTATCGAACAGTTGAAAGAATTGAATCCTCAATATAAAAACGACGTAATTCCTGCCAGCACCGCCGGTTATCCTTTACGCCTGCCTTCAACAGTATCTACCACTTTTATTCAATTGGAAGATTCCATTTTCAATTATAAAAAAGATGCGTATTTCCCTCCGGTGAAGAATTTCCCGATGGCAGCTCTGAACAAAGCTAAAACGCCCGAAGGAGCCATCAAGCTTAGCTATAAAGTGAAAAAAGGGGATAATCTTTTTAAAATCTCTACCAAATACAATGTGAGTGTCGATGATCTTAAACGATGGAACAAAATCCGTAAAAATGCCGTTATCCCCGGTAAATATCTCGTAATTTATCTGGTTCCGACAACTAATGATGACACTAAAACAGCTGATGCTCAGGAAAAGACCGAAAAAGCTCCGGTTCAAACCACCAAAGCCAACACCACTAAGTCGGAAAGCAAAGACTTTCATTTGTATAAAGTAGTTTCAGGTGATTCGCTTTCCGAAATAGCCCGCAAATTGGGTGTTTCTCAAAAAACCATCAAGGAAGTAAACAAGCAAAAGTTAGCTAAAGGTTTGTTCCCCGGACAGGTGTTGAAAATACCAAAATCCTAAACTTTTCTTTTCCGCAATTTCTTTTTTCATTTTTATCTTTAATTTTGAAGCATGAAAAATGATGATATATTGTTCCGCATTGCGGAATCCTTCAACTTATATGCTAATCATAATGCATTTTGTATTGAAAATAAGTTCTACAGCTATCAGGAGCTCAACCAGCGCGTGGCAGCCATTCAGCTTCAAATAAAAGAAAAAGCCCCAAACGAAAACTTAATTGGGCTGATTGCTTACGATTCAATCGACACCTATGCAGCCATTCTAGCCATTTTGTTTTTGGGCAAAGGCTATGTCCCCCTGCATCCTGAGCATCCTACCGATCGAAACAATGCAGTAGTCAGCCAGTCAGGCATTTCGTGGATAGTGAGCTCTCAGATTTCGCCCACCAACATCATTAACTGCGAAAACCTCCATTTTATCCATCCTTCAGCTTTGCCGTTTTCCGATTCATCTTCCTTGCTCGAGGCACAGTCTGACCACTCTATTGCTTATCTGCTCTTTACTTCCGGCACGACCGGCATTCCAAAGGGGGTTCCCATTAGCCGAACAAACCTCAATGCTTTTTTCGATGGGTTTTCCCGATTGAACTATCCACTCGATGCCACCGACCGATGTTTGCAAATGTTTGACCTCACCTTCGATCTTTCCGTAATGTCCTATTTAGCCCCCTTAGTCTTTGGGGCATGTGTCTTTACGGTTCCCTCCGGAAACATGAAGTTTGCTTCGGTTTTCAACCTCCTCGAAGAATATGAAATCAGTTTTGCCCTCATGGTTCCTTCTTTCATTCAGTTTCTGCGTCCCTATTTCGAAGAAGTAAGGCTGCCCCGGATGCGGGTTTCGCTTTTTTGTGGCGAAGCGCTCAACGATGCCCTGGTGAAGGAGTGGCAGCAATGTGTGCCCAATGCCCTGGTCGAAAATGTCTACGGACCCACCGAAGCTACCATATTCTGCACCACCTATACCTGTTCAGCCACAGCTAACCTAAAGGCATACAACGATGCCGTTTGCATTGGGAAACCCATGAAACAAGTGAAAACGATTATCGTTGACGAAAACCAGCAAGAAGTGGCTGTGGGCGAAAAAGGCGAACTCTGTCTGGCAGGTGCACAACTCACCCGTGGCTATTGGAATCCTACCGAAAAAAACAAGCTCGCATTTTTCAATAAAACAATTGCATCTGAAGAATATACTTTTTATCGAACAGGCGACATTTGCTTCGTCGATGCAGAAGGCGACATCCAGTATTGCGGACGATTAGATCATCAGGTTAAAATTCAGGGCTATCGTGTGGAGTTGGGCGAAATCGAACATCATGCCCGCGAAATTGTGCCCCAACATCAGGTGGCAGCCGTCGTAAAATACCTTGCGTCCAATGCCCTGATTTATCTTTTTATCGAAGCCGGCTCGGTAGAAAACGAAACCCTTCTCAGGGCATTAAAAGAAAAACTCCCCTCTTATATGCTTCCTTCCGAAATCATTCAAATTAGCTCTTTTCCCCTAAACAGCAACGGTAAAGTGGATAAAAAGGCTTTATTGGAAAGTATTGAATAGTTGGGGGACAAATAGGCTTTAGTCATAGCAATTTCCTTTGTTTCGCGTTAGGACTTTAAATATGAAAACATTATATTCTTATTAATCAATATAATATAATTATTTGAATAAAAATAAAGGTCGATTTTTAACTTTTTCAAGTCACTTGTAAAGGTCTTCAAGTCATTTGTTGATGTCTTCAAGTCATTTGTAAAGGTCTTCAAGTCATTTGTTGATGTCTTCAAGCCATTTGTAAAGGTCTTCAAGTCATTTGTAAAGGTCTTCAAGCCGCTTGTAAAGGTCTTCAAGTCGCTTGTAAAGGTCTTCAAGCCGCTTGTAAAGGTCTTCGAGTCATTTGTAAAGGTCTTCGAGTCGCTTGTAAAAGTTAAAAAATCACACTACCAATCGATGTAAAGAGATGAACTTCTTTGAATTTGAAGTTTTGGCTTTTTCCTAAAAGCCTAAATGTCTAAACAGCTAAAAGCCTATTAGCCTGCTTCAGCCTAATTTCCTTCAGCCTTTTTAAAAAAAACTAACCGGTTTTGAAAACCTGCTAGGTTTGGATTCCCCCACTTGGGGCTTGGGGCTTGAAATTTGGGACTTGGGTCTTTTTACTAAAAGCCTAAATGTCTAAACAGCTAAAAGTCTATTAGCCTATCCCCTAACAACCGCCTTAATCGTCCCGCAGAGTTTTCCTTCGCTTTTCCCATAAGGTCGAATACTATATTGCCCAACTGCAGCCGGCACAATAAAAGTTTCGGCATAATGCAGCACAAAAGCCTCGAAGGCATTGCTTTCGCTTTCCACCAGCACTTCCTCGCCTTCCACCACATTTAACACATTCACCCCTCCATTGGTATGATGCATCACCTTCTTCGAGAACCAATGGCGGCGGGTTTCGATAAACTCCAATTCATGCAAACCCGTTTTTTCTTCTCTCCAACCATCCCCTTCGGCAATTTGCGTAATTCGGTTTACTAAATTATCCTTTGTCCAACAGGCAGTTCTGTCCCACTCAATCACCTTTTCGCCATGCGCAATATTGATAGGGCGCGGACGGCCGTCCAATCCCAAACGATTCCAATCCCAAAGCTTAAAAGTAAAGATATAAGGCGTAGCGCTAATTTCCAACACCATCGCATTAGCCCCCGAGCAATGTACCGTTCCGGCCGGGATCAGCAAATGGTCGTGCTTTTTCACCTTCCACTTTTCAACATATTTTTCGGCATCAAAAACATTGCTTGCCACAGAAGTCTTCAGCGCGGCCATCATTTCCGCAGGCTCAATGTTGTCTTTCAAACCCAAATACACACAAGCATCCTCCTTGGCATCTAACAAATAATAACTCTCGTCCTGAGTATAATGAAAACCAAACTTTTGCTGAATATACTCCGTTAGCGGATGCACCTGCAAACTCAGGTTTCCCCCTTCCATCGTATCGAGAAAATCGAAACGAATTGGGAATTCATCGCCAAACCTTCCATACACTGCATTTCCAAGCAATTCCTTAGGTTGAAAAAACACTAGGTTGATAGAAGGCGTTTCGAATAAAACCTGACCATATTTCAACAATAAACTGTTTTCTTCGGGCACACAGTCGAAACACCAGGCATAGTTCGCAGCCTCTTTATCCAAATCGCACACCTCTTTCATCCACTGCCCACCCCAGGGTCCCGGATCGAAGAAAGGAACCACCCGAAAAGGACGACCAACCACATTTCGCAGCCCTTCCCGAAAAGCTTCCGAGCTAATCATCTTTGGGCTTGAGGCATTTGTTGTGTCCAACACATAATCCCACTTTGGCATCAAAGCTTTCTTATGCCTATCACAAACCCGCCAATCAACAAAAAAAGCCCTTTTATATTGCAGTGAAGCCCTTTCCGTTTTATTATCGGCACCCAAATTACTCGTTTCATTTCGGCGAAACCGTAACTGAGCTTCCCAGCGCGGCATATCAAAATAGAGCATAATGTCGGCATCTGCAAGCAAAGAAGCCCCAGTGCCATACAGCAAAACGATGCCTTTTGAAATATGTTGAATTTCTGTTTGTAAGCTTGCTAATTTGTTTCTATCAAAAAAATCTTCTATCGTTAATCGGGTTAAAAAACCAAACAGTTCATCATCGGTAACGTCATCGAACACCATTTCGGCAATTTCTTCTGCCGATTTAAAAGCATCCAAAGAATTAAAAAAACGCATAGGTTTTAATTCATTACATAATTCTTCAGCCACACAATCTAAAATCCCACAATAACATTCGGCAGCGATAACAATCTTATCTTTATGAAGTTGATGACAATGATGTTTAATTTGACGCACAATATCAGCCCATCCATTCCAACATTCTTTATCAAATCCTTTTACATTAACAAAGGGGAATTTATCGTAGTTTGAAGTATCAGAAAGTAAATATTTCATGCATTTGGGTTCAGAATGCAAAAATATAATAACTTTGGTTCCTTTTTAAATAAATAATCATTTAAAGATGAATAGAAGAATTGCTATAGGGGTAGACATTGGAGGACAACATATTGCGTGCACCGCAATAGATATAGACACAAACGAACTGATTTCCGATTCCCTTGCAGATGAGAAGGTTGACAATAAAGCTTTTGCCGATGAAATACTATCAGCTTGGGCAAAAGCCCTACAATTAAGCTTATCACACATAAATATTGATTCATTAGTGGGCATAGGTTTTGCCATGCCCGGACCATTTGATTATGTAAATGGAATAGCTTTATTCACAAAAGAAGTAGAAAAATTCGAGAATTTATATAATGTCAATATCATTGATGAAATAAGAAAAAGGCTCTCCTTGTCAGATGATATTCCCATTCGCTTTATAAATGATGCCACTGCCTTTGGAATAGCAGAAGCCTGGATAGGGAAAGCTCAACATGATGACAGATTGGTGGCTTTAACCCTTGGGACTGGTTTTGGCACCTGCTTTATCGAAAAAGGAATCCCTGTGATTGAGGATCCAAGAGTGCCCAAAGATGGATGTTTATGGTATTTGCCTTTTAATGGAAATATTGCCGACGATTCATTTTCCACCCGTTGGTTCGAAAACAACTATTTACAAAGAAGCGGAAAAGTCCTCAAAGGGGTAAAAGGAATCTCACTCGAAGCCAGGCAAGGCAACGAAATTGCACTGCAACTCTTCCGTGAATATGGCACCAACATGGGCAAGTTTCTCAGTCAGTGGCTGAAAAACTTTGATGCACAATGCCTCGTAATTGGTGGAAAAATAAGTGGTTCATTCGATTTATTCGGGCAATATCTTACTGAAGTGTTTTCCGCAAACCAAATTGAAACCATCATACATGTGTCAGATTTAAGGGAAACAGCTTCAATCGTAGGAGCCGCCCGCTTAATTGACGATAGCTATTATGATCAGGTAAAAAACCTCCTGTAAAGCTTGTTTGAATTTGGGATTTTTTTGAATTATATTTCTTACCTATAAAATTATCAACATGAAAACCATTAAAAATATCAAATATATATTACCCATTTTGATGTCATTTTTTGTGATGAGTTTTTGCGATTTGGTTGGCATAGGAGTCGATCGTGTGAAACCTGATTTTCATTTAAGCGATACTCTTGCTCAATTAATTCCATCGGCAGTATTTGTTTGGTTTTTCTTTTTATCAGTCCCAATAGGCATTCTACAGGATAGAATCGGGAAAAGAAAAGTATTAAATGCAGGGGTAATCATAACCGCTTTTGGATTATTCTTTCCGTTTTTTGTGTATTCTTATGCAAGTGTATTGTTAGGCTTTGCTTTTCTTGGAATTGGAAATACCATTGTTCAAGTATCGGCGAATCCTTTGTTGGTAGATGTTGTGCCCTCCGACAGAAAGTCGAGCTTTTTAAGTTTTTCGCAATTCGTCAAAGCTGTTGGCTCCATGATTGCACCTCCATTTGCAGCTTTTCTTGCCTTGCAATTTGGCGACTGGAAGATATTGTTTTTAGTATTTGGCATCGTATCCATACTCACCGCCTTTTGGTTAGGCTTCACTAAGATTAAAGAGACACAAAGCGACGAAAAACGGGCCACATTCATCTCTTCATTTAAACTATTAAGCAATGGTTTTATTGCCTTGCTTGTCGTAGGGATTTTTTTATTAGTTGGACTCGATGTTGGCATAAATGCCGTTTCAGGTCAATTTCTAATGAATAAGTTTAACTTGGCGAGCGATTCAGGCTATGCTCAATCAGCACGGAGTATTTATTTCCTTGGAAAGATGTTAGGTACATTTGGAGGTGCTTTTTTGTTGGCTAAATTTGCCTTGCGTAAATTTTTCGTCTGGAATACACTATTCATTTTACTTTCTATCATTTTACTGATATTAGCCCCAACACAAAACACCTCAACCATAATGATGTTTATTTTCGGTTTGTCAACGGCAACCATTTTCCCTATCGTATTCACATTAGCTGTCGATAAATATCCAATCCGAAGCAACGAAATATCGGGACTCATGATAATGGCCGTATCAGGAGGAGCTTTTATCCCCTTACTTATTGGCATATTAAACGATTCTTTTGGTCTAACTGCCGGAATGTTGGTTTTGGTTGCTTGTTCCGCTTATCTTTTATTCTTAGCCTTTTATAATTCAAAAGAAAGAGCTTAGTGGTTTATAAATTAACTTTGATTTCTTTTTGTGTAAGAAAACACAAATAATTTATTTCAACGCATTAAAATACAAAGAAATAAACCTTATTCTAGCCTAATGTTGATAGAGGGTTTTTAGCATCAATAATATAAATGTTAAAAAGAATTTATTGCCAGACAACTTTTTATGTTATTTTTGCGTCTATATAAATAGTTTTTGATAGTATGTTATTGAATAATCAAATCGCATGAAAAAAATAATTCTCTTCTTAAGTATAGTTTTCTCTTTTCAGGTATTATATTCTCAACCTTTGAAGCCCGGAATACCTACAGGAACTACGCCAATATGTCAGGGTTCTGCGCCAACGTCATATAATTCAACCGGTAGCGCCACTGCTACCAGTTATCAATGGAAGATTTTACCGGCATCAGCCGGAGCTATTTCCGGAGCCAGCACAACAGGTACTGTTAACTGGTTACCAAGTTTTACTGGTATAGCCAAAATATGGTTAATTGCCATTAATGCCAGTGGTCAAACTTCATCTGACACTTTGTATGTAACGGTTAATCCACTGCCTGCAAAGTCGGGTACACCTGTTGGTACTTCACCAATTTGTCAGAATGCAAATAATTCATTTATCGTAACCACCGGAGCCACCAATGCTATCACCTATCTATGGTATTTGATACCTCCAACTGCCGGCACCATAACCGGCACAGGTACGATTGGAACTGTTGACTGGGATTCTTCTTTTACTGGAATAGCCCGTGTAATTGTATACGGAGTGAATACTTGCGGACAAGGTCCGGTTTCAGATTCAATTATGATAACTATTAATCCGCTCCCGCTAAAACCATCTACTCCAACAGGTCCTTCACCTTTATGTATTGATGCTGCAAATACGCCTTATGTAACGACAGGTGGGACTTTCGCTTCTACTTATCATTGGTATATAAATCCCTCTACGGCTGGCACCATAAGTGGAAACACAACAACGGGCACTGTTGATTGGTCTGCAACTTTTTCAGGAGTTGCTAAAATAATTGTGAGGGATTCGAATAGTTGTGGAAATGGATTCTTCTATTCAGATACTTTATCTGTTACCATTACACCCTTACCCGGGAAGCCTGCAATTCCAACCGGTATCAGCCCTGTTTGTCAAGATGCCGCGAATTCAAATTTCACCACAACTGGTGGAACAAATGCAACTTCTTATCAATGGTATATTTTACCTGCTGCTGCTGGAATTATCACAGGAACCACCACCACAGCCGTGGTGGATTGGAATGCAGCATTTTCAGGAATAGCAAAAATATTTGTAAGAGGAGTAAGCAGTTGTGGGAGTAGTGTATTAGCATCGGATACTTTATTTGTTACCGTAAATCCGCTGCCTTTAAAGCCCGGCACTCCGGTAGGAACATCTCCAATTTGTCAGGGGAATCCTCTAACATCCATCTTTGCAACTTCAGGCTCTACAAATGCTATCAGTTATCAATGGTCAGTGATTCCAAACACTGCAATATTAAGTATAAGTAATGGCACAACCACTACCCCCACCGTTACATGGAACCCTGCCTATAGTGGAATTGTTCGTGTTATCGCTTTTGGTGTTAATGCGTGTGGTCAAGGTCCTGTTTCAGATTCTTTAATGATTACAATTGATCCATTACCCCTTAAACCTACTATTCCAACAGGGACATCACCTTTATGTATGGACGCCGTAAACACAGACTATAGCACCACGGGAAGTTCATTTTCTACTACCTATCAATGGTATATATTACCGGCAACAGCAGGTGTAATTACAGGAACAGGACTAACAGGAACGGTGGATTGGACCTCCACCTTTAACGGGATTGCTAAGATATTTGTAAAAGGAAATAATGCGTGTGGCTTGGGTGTTGTATCCGATACCCTGTATGTAACCATTAATCCTTTGCCCGGCAAACCTGCCACTCCAACCGGAACCACTCCGGTTTGTCAGGACGCAGCTAATACCAGTTATAGCACAACTGGAGGGACTAATGCAATAACCTATCAATGGTATTTATTACCTGCAACAGCAGGAATTATTAGTGGCACAACTACCACTGGAGTCGTTGATTGGAATGCCTCATTTTCCGGAACAGCAAAGATAGTTGTAAGAGGAATTAACAATTGTGGAAATGGTCCTTTGTCGTCAGATACGTTATTTGTTACGGTAAATCCACTACCAGGAAAACCGGGCACTCCTGTTGGTCCTTCTCCAATATGTCAGGGAACGGTTTCTACCATTTTCGCCACAACCGGTGCAACAAATGCAACTTCTTATCTTTGGAATATTATTCCAGCCAATGCAGGTACCATCACCGGTACATCTACTGCAGGAACTGTCACATGGAATCAAAACTTTTTTGGAGTCGTTCGTATAATTGTTTTTGGAATCAATGCCTGTGGACAGGGTTCTGTTTCCGATTCTTTAATGATTACAATTAATCCTCTTCCTCTTAAACCTACTATTCCGGTTGGACCTTCGCCTTTGTGTATGGATACTACCAATACAGATTATACAACAACAGCAAGTCTTTATTCAAACTCCTATCAATGGTACATACTGCCTGCAACTGCTGGCGTTATTACCGGAACTGCACTTACCGGCACAGTGGATTGGACCTCTAATTTCAGTGGAATAGCCAGGATCTTTGTAAAAGGTGTGAATGCTTGTGGACAAGGACCTGCCTCCGATACTTTATTAGTCACCATTAATCCATTGCCAGGTAAGCCTACAATTCCGACAGGAACCACCACCATGTGCCAAAATGCCGTAAATTCTACTTACAGCAACACAGGTGGTAGCAATTCAACAAGCTATATCTGGTACATTATTCCATCAACAGCAGGAGTTATTACAGGAACCACCACAACAAGTACTGTTGATTGGGATTCATCATTTACAGGAGTTGCCAAAATATTTGTCAGAGGTGTGAATAATTGCGGAAATGGCCCATTAACATCCGATTCAATATCGGTTACGATTAATCCACTTCCACTTAAACCGGCTACTCCCACCGGGCTCAACACTGTTTGTCAGGATGCTGCCAATACCACTTATACCACAACCGGAAGCACCTACGCTACTTCTTATGTTTGGAGCGTTTATCCCACAACTGCCGGTGTGATAAGCGGAACGACCAACACAAGTTCCTTAAACTGGGACGCAAACTTTAATGGAATAGCCAAAATTATTGTAAAAGGTGTGAATGCTTGCGGACAAAGCATGATTTCCGATACTCTTTTCGTTACGGTTACGCCTTTGCCCGGAAAACCGGCTATCCCTACCGGAACAAGCCCCTTATGCCAGGATGCAGTGAATACAATTTATTCAACTACCGGAGGAACAAACGCCACGACCTATCAATGGTCTATTTTGCCTGCAACTGCTGGTACTATTACCGGCACCGCGCTTAGTGGTACTGTTGATTGGAGTTCTTCTTTTAATGGCATTGCCAAGATATTTGTAAAAGGAGTTAATTCATGCGGTACCAGTGTATCTTCCGATACGCTGTTTGTAACCATTACGCCTTTGCCCGGCAAACCTGCTATTCCAACCGGTGTTACCCCTTTATGTCAAGACTCACCTGACACCAGCTATAGTACAACCGGAGCCTCCAGTGCGACATCTTATCAATGGTATATCCTACCTGCAACAGCAGGGGTCATAAGCGGAACTACTTCGACAGGTGTGGTTAATTGGAGTTCAACTTTCACGGGTATTGCTAAAATATTTGTATTGGGAAAAAATGCCTGTGGAAATGGTTTGCTTGTTTCCGATACCTTGTTTGTAACCATTAATCCTTTGCCCGGCAAACCAGCAATCCCAACCGGAACTTCACCCGTTTGCCAAAACGCTGCAAATACCACATATAATACTGCAGGAGGCGCAAATTGCACAACATATCAATGGTCAATCATCCCTGCAGCAGCAGGAACAATTAGCGGAACCACCACAAGCGGAACTGTTGATTGGAGCGCAACCTTTACGGGCATTGCCAAAATCATTGTAGTTGGTATGAACAATTGTGGACAAAGTGCAGCTTCCGACACCCTTTTCATTACCGTAAATCCGCTTCCGCTTAAACCTGCAACGCCAACAGGTCCATCAGCTTTGTGTATAAATGCACCCAATTCAACATTTACCACCACAGGGGGCACCAATGCAACCAGCTATCAGTGGGCTATTTTGCCTACAACTGCCGGAGTTATTAGTGGCAACTCTACCACCGGAACTGTAGATTGGAGCAATACCTTTACAGGAAATGTATCAATTAGCGTAACCGGCGTAAATTCCTGTGGTTCCAGCGCAGCCTCTGATGCTTTTGTATTGACCATTCATTTGGCACCCACACCCAATTTAGGAAACGACACCAGCATTTGCACCGCCACCAGCCTGGTGCTATCGCCCGGCGTATTCACCTCTTATAAATGGCAAGACAGCTCCACCACACCAACCTTCAGCATCCCCACATCGGGCCCAAGCACCAACATCTATTGGGTTAGAGTAACTCAGGATGGATGCAGCGCAACCGATAATGTTTCCATCATTGTAAATGATTGCGAAATTCTGTTAGAAATGCCCAATGTATTCACACCAAACGGAGACGGAATTAATGACGTTTTCATTCCTGCAAAAAGAAAAGGAATTACCAGCATGAGTACTTCAATATTCAACAGATGGGGCAAACTGATTTATAAATCAGACGACCTCCAAATCCTTTGGGACGGGAAAAGTGCAGCCGACGGTGTGTATTATTGGATTATCAACTACACTGATATGAATGGCAAAGTCAATAACGTTAATGGTTCGGTGAGTATATTGAGATAAGAATAGATTGTCTAATTTGATTGATTTGCTGATGTGTTGATATGCTAATTTCATTGCTGTTTAGAATGATAGAAAAAGCATAAACTTTAGCCATCCTATTTCTTCAAATTTGAGAAAATAATGGTGCTGTTGCGGTTTGTGAAGTGCCATAAGGTTGAATTTGCGATGGAGGTAGGTCTATTTAACATTCTGTTGACATAAATTAGGATTTTCCTAATGCTTATATCATGGAAAATAATTTGTTTTGGAAAATTTTTTTCTCAAAGAAATAACAAATGGATTTCTTCAACTCAATTATTATTTATTTTTCTGCTGATACCAATTCAGTTTTGGTGAAAGATGGAGAGAATAATACCCGTACTCCTTTATTAAAAAGCCCATTTTTCTGCTTTGATTTTTCTCTGAAAATTAATCAAATTTTCAAAATTTCAAATAGTCCGAAAACCCTTGATGCTGTAGCGATAGATGCCAGTTCTTACCGCTTTTTAAGTTCTGCAGATTTCAAAAATGCACAAGCAAATTTCATTTCTGCACGTGCAAATTTCGAAAATGCACATGCAAATTTCAATATTACACTTTCTCCTGACTTGTACCTTTTAGTGCGGTACGTTTAATTTGATTAGATATTCTTTTA
>JBAWXL010000057.1:0-20234 GCA_037144095.1 Bacteroidota bacterium | reverse complement strand
GTTTATGTCCATCAAAGGCGACTTGGCCGGGTCGTAGAAAGGAATCGTTTGTTGTTTTCCTTCTTTTATTTGTCGTTTTATGAGTTTAGCAAACTCAATATTTGATTTGTGACCGGGGCGTGTGGCAATGATGTTTGCTTTAAGAGGCATCCCAATTAAAGCAAGGTCGCCAATAAGATCTAACAGTTTGTGGCGGGCAGGTTCGTTATTGAAATAAAGGTCTACATTGTTCAAAATGCCTTGCTCTAACACTTTTATTTTTGGCCGATTGAAGAAAGTAGCCAGGCGGTCTAACTCATTTTGTGAAACCATACGATCGACAAAAACAATCGCATTGTTGATGTCGCCCCCTTTTACCAGATTCTTTTGAATCAGCAGTTCGAGTTCGTGAAGAAAAACAAAAGTGCGGCAAGGTGCAATTTCATTTTTAAATTCACTAATATCGGAAATAGAAGCGAATTGATTTGTCAACACTTTCGATTCGTAATCAATCATTGTCGAAACTTTGAAGGTGTCGCTGGGTAAGGCAATAAGCTCAATCTTTTTTTCAGGGTTGCTGAAAGTGATGTTTGAATTTAGTTCGAAATATACTTTTTCGGCTTCTTGTTCCACAATTCCAGCTTCAAGCAGCGCTTCAACATAGAATTTGGAGCTTCCGTCGAGAATGGGTGTTTCACAACAATTTACTTCAATAAGCACATTGTCGATGCCCAAACCTGCAAGAGCAGCAATGGGATGCTCAACCGTCAACACTTCTGCCCCATTTTGTGAAAGGGTAGTGCCACGTGCGGTTTCAGAAACGAAGTCAACATCAACATCGATAATAGGTTGATGTTCGAGGTCGGTTCTTTTAAATTTATATCCGTGATTTTCGGGAGCAGGTTTAAAAGTGAGCAATACTTCTAAACCTGTGTGAAGACCTGCCCCTTGAATGGTGACAGGTTTCTTTATGGTTTTTTGCTTTTCTGACATAATTCTAATTGGGGTGCAAAATTAAAATTATTATTTAGAACTTACTCAACAAAACAACATTATTGCAAGAAACAGTATTATTAACCTTAAAAAAATATATTACTTATGGAAACAATATGCTCAATTAATATAGGTTTAGAAGAAATAATCGATGCAAGACTATTCTAATACTATGATTGTTTATTTGTTTTTTTTTCTAGTTCGGTTAGTCGCTGTTCGATGGTAATTAGATTTCGAAAATGCACATAATCTTTCTTATATTTTCTAACATCGAAAGCTGGAGAGCCCTGCACAATTGAATCATCTTTCAGGTTGTGTTCCACTCCCGATTGCCCTGCAATTTTCACATTGTTTCCAATGATTAAATGTCCGACAATTCCTACCTGACCAGCAATTACACAGTTTTTCCCGATTTTTGTGGAGCCGGAAACTCCAGTTTGAGCTGCAATAACGGTATTTTCTCCAATGTCGACATTGTGTCCGATTTGAATTTGATTATCCATTTTAACACCTTTTCTAATAAAGGTTGAGCCCATAGTGGCTCTATCGACACAAGAATTAGCTCCAATTTCAACATGGTCCTCGACAACTACATTCCCTATTTGTGCAACTTTAACTGACTGATTGTCGTTTTGGAGAGCAAATCCGAAACCATCAGCACCAATAACTACGCCTGCATGCAATGTGCAATCAGCGCCAATAATACAATCAGCATAAATTTTCACTCCTGAATGTAAAATGGTATTGCTGCCGATTTTACAATTACTGCCGATAAATACCTGAGGGAAAATAAAACAATTGTTGCCAATTTGAGCATTTTCGGAAATGCATGTAAAATCGCCCACATAAGTATTTGTTCCTAGCTTTACATTTTCTGCAATTGATGCCTTATCAGAAACTCCTGGCTTAGGCATTTTTATCTGATTGTTTAATTCGAGGAGTTTAGCGTAAGAAGCGTAAGGATCGGAAACTTTTATTAAAGAGGGGATGATGGCTTTATCAGTTTTGAATTCGTTACTTACAATTACTGCCGTAGCTTTAGTTTGATAAATAAAAGGCAAGTATTTTGGGTTGGCTAAAAAGCATAAACTGCCGGGCAATCCTTCTTCAATTTTAGAAAGGGTTTCTACCTGATCATTGGGGTTTCCTTCAACAGAACCCCCAAGTAAATCTGCAACTTGTTGAATAGTAAATTTCATGATAATGAGTTTAATTTCTTAATTCTTTGGGATAACATAAAAAGTATTTTGTTACGGTTTTTGATAATACATCTAAATCTAATTGGTCGGAGGCAATGCTGATATCTTTTATCCGTTGGTCTTTATAGTGGATTTTAATTCTATCTCCATAAGGATTGTATATTTTATTTTCTACCTGATTGGAGAAAACGAAATATTCAGTTTCTTCGTATTGAATATGTAGTTTCTTTACACAAGCTTTTTTTAATTCTTCAATTCTTGATAATTCAAATGGCTGATGTTGCATCTCAATACTCAGTAATCTCCTGTTGATTAAGTTTCGACTTAATGTTGAAAGAATAATGTCAGGATGATAAATCCAGGTTTTTATGCCTGAAAATATATCGTAATCGTCAAGTTGGGCAAAAACATCCAATAGTTCCGGGTTTTGAATAAAATCAGATCTCTGATAAGTATGATATAAAAACTCTTTCAAAGCAGGAGTGGGAAACAAGTCTGTCCCATTTTTTGCAACAAATTCCGCTCTTTTTAGAATCATCACCATCAATTGTTCGGCAGAAAGAACGGTTTTGTGAAGATAAACCTGCCAATACATTAGCCTTCGCGAAACAATAAATTTCTCAACAGAATATATTCCTTTATCGTCGACCACCAATTCGTCGTCTTTTACATTAAGCATTTTAATAATACGTTCGGTTCCAATAATTCCTTCAGAAACCCCGGTGAAAAAACTATCGCGAATCAGATAATCCAATCTATCGACATCGAGCTGACTTGAAACTAATTGATGAAGAAATTTTTTCTTATACGATCCATTAAAAATTTCAATAGCTGTGCTTAATTCGGAATGAAATACCTCATTTAGTTTTAGCATAAAGAGTTCGGAGAGCACTTCGTGGTTCATGTTGTGAACTATTGAATTTTCTAAAGCATGCGAAAAAGGACCATGCCCAATGTCGTGCAATAATATGGCTAAATTGGCAGAAATAGCTTCATGTTCGGAAATTTCATGTCCTTTTTGCCTTAAAACTTCAATAGCTAAACTCATCAAATGCATTGAACCAATGGCATGATGAAAACGGGTGTGAAGTGCACCCGGATAAACCAGTTCGGTGAGGCCTAATTGTTTAATCCTTCTTAATCTTTGAAAATAAGGATGTTCAATTACATCAAAAATAATATCAGATGGAATTGAAATAAAACCATGTACCGGATCGTTTAATATTTTTCTTTTATTAGGAGCAGTCAAAATCAAAAAGAAATGCTTATATTTGTAGAAACTTTCATTTTAGAATTACAACCAAAAGTATAATTTTTTTTTGACTTACAGGTTTTCAATATAAAAATAAACAAATTAATATGGATAATATAAAAGTTTTATGGGTGGACGATGAAATTGATCTTCTGAAACCCCACATAATGTTTTTAACAGCAAAAGGTTACGATATTGCTTCTTCAAACAATGGTTTGGAGGGCATTGAAATGATGAAGCAAAATAATTATGATATTGTTTTTCTGGACGAGCAAATGCCTGGTTTGTCTGGAATTGAGACGCTTTCTATTATAAAATCACAATTTCCGGATGTCCCGGTTGTGATGATAACCAAAAGCGAGGAGGAGAATATAATGGAAGATGCTATTGGTTCGAGCATTGCTGACTACTTAATTAAACCGGTTAATCCCAATCAAATCTTACTTTGTTTGAAGAAAAATCTGGAAAATCGTCGTTTGGTGAGCGAGAAAACCAGCAGTGCCTATCAGCAGGAATTTCGAAAAATAAGTATGGAACTATCTTCTAATTTGCAACCACAGGAATGGATAGAAATTTATAAGAAAATTGTTTTTTGGGAACTGGAGTTGGAAAAATCGATGGATGATGGGATTTCAAGTATTCTTAAAATGCAAAAAGATGAGGCAAATCAATCCTTTTCGAAATACGTTGAAAGGAATTATCAGAGTTGGTTTAAAGACTCAAATGCTGAAAAGCCTGTGATGTCGCATAATCTTGTGAAAGAGAAAATTTTTCCATTATTAGACAACAATAAAACCCTGGTAATTTTAATTGATAATCTTAGGTATGATCAGTGGAAAATCATTCAACCTTTATTAAATGAAGTGTATAGGACTGAAATAGATGATATGTATTTCAGTATTTTGCCCTCCGCGACTCAGTATGCACGTAATGCTTTGTTTTCGGGACTTATGCCAACGCAAATTGACAAAAAGTATCCTCAGTATTGGGTTGAAGAAAGCGAAGAAGGCACTAAAAATCAATTTGAAGAAAAGCTTTTTGAAGAGTTATTGAAACGTTATGGGAAGAATTTAAAATTCACTTATCATAAGGTGTTGAACTTTCAGTTTGGTAAGAAGTTGGCGGATAATTTCAGCAACCATATCGGGAATCCACTTAATATTATAGTATACAATTTTGTGGATATGCTTTCACATGCTCATACGGAAATAGAACTCATAAGGGAATTAGCAGAAAACGAAGCTGCTTATCGTTCCATTACTTTATCATGGTTTGAGCATTCTCCTTTATTTGATATCATTAAGCAAGCGGCTTCAAAAGGTGTAAATTTGATTATTACAACGGATCATGGTTCGATTAAGGTTGACAATCCTGTAATGGTGAAAGGTGACAGAAATACTACTACCAATTTAAGATATAAAATCGGGAAAATGCTTGAAGTGGATGATAAGAAAGTTTTCACAATTAAAAACCCTGAAGAAATTTACTTGAAAAAGATAAATCCAAGTACATCCTACATTTTTTGTCGTAATAACGATTTCTTTATTTATCCAAACAATTACAGTCAATATGTGGGATATTACAAGGATACTTTTCAGCATGGTGGCATTTCGATGGAGGAGATGATGATTCCTTTTGTGTTTTTAACCCCAAGATAAATATGTGAAATGAATTCTTTTAACTGTAAGAATATTGATGAGATAGATGGGATAGTGCGAAATATTTTCAATACATATCCCCATGAAAGGGTTTTTGCCTTTTATGGAAAAATGGGTTCGGGGAAGACGACTTTTATTAAGAAAATGTGTGAACAGCTTGGGGTTGAATGCAACACCTCAAGCCCCACATTTGCTATTATCAATGATTATCCGAAAGTTGACAGGGGAAGTGTTTATCATTTCGATTTTTACAGAATAAAAAATCAGATGGATGCTTTGGATATCGGATTTGAAGAGTATCTTTACAGCGGAAATTATTGTTTAATTGAATGGTCGGAAAAAATTGAGAATTTATTGCCCGATAATCATATTAGAATTGATATTGATGTTACTGAAAACGAACAACGAATCATAAGTTTAACTAAAAACATAAACACATGATATCAGAAAACGAACCCTTTAATTTTATTAAACATGCAAAAATTCATGGTGTGTTGCCCATGGAAGAGATGCTGGAAAAGCAAAAACATAAATGCCCTCTCAAAATAGGTATTCCAAAAGAAACTGCTTTTCAGGAGAACCGCGTTTCGCTGGTGCCGGATGCAGTTGGGCTTTTGGTGAATAATGGGCATAAGGTGTATATTCAGTCTGATGCCGGTTTGTCGGCTCATTTTCCCGACAGCGAGTATGCAGAGGCCGGGGCAACAATAGTGTATTCATTAGCCGAGGTGTATCAGGCTGATATCATATTGAAAGTTTCGCCTTTATCAACGGATGAACTTAATTTGCTTAAGCCAAAGCAAACCGTAATAAGTGCTTTACATCAAAGCATTCAAACAGAAAATTATTTTCGGAAACTAATTGCAGCAAAAGCAACAGCAATTGCATTTGAGTTTATTAAAGATAAGGCGGGTTCGTTTCCTGTTTTGCGCGCTGTGAGTGAAATTGCAGGTAACACTTCCATTTTGATTGCAGCCGATTATTTGAGCAGTACTCAATATGGCAAAGGCAATATGTTGGGAGGTTTTTCAGGGATAACTCCTACAGAAATTGTGATTTTGGGAGCAGGAACGGTTGGCGAATTTGCTGCACGTGCCGCTATGGGTTTAGGAGCAACAATAAAGGTTTTCGACAATTCGCTGTATAAACTTCGTCGTTTGCAGGATAGTTTGAATGCGAGGGTTTTCACTTCTATTATTCAACCTAAAGTTTTATTAAAATCGTTGAAGAATGCGCTTGTTGTGATAGGTGCATTGCATTCGAATCAGGGGAGAACACCAGTTGTGATTTCGGAAGAGATGGTGAAGGAAATGAAACAAGGTTCGGTGATTATTGATGTTAGCATTGACCAGGGTGGTGTTGTTGAAACTTCGCATGTTACCACTCATACTGATCCGGTTTTTCAAATGCATGGGGTGACTCACTATTGTGTACCTAATATAGCTTCGAGGGTTCCGCATACGGCTTCTTATGCCTTGAGTAATTTCTTCGGACCTTTATTGCTTAGTGTTGCCGAAAATGGAGGCATCAACGAATTTCTTACAACAGATTTTGGTTTGCGAAAAGGTGTGTATGTTTACAATGGCATTGTAACGCATCAAAATGTTGCCAATATGTTTAATCTTCCTTTTCAGGATATTGAATTGTTGATGGCGGCATTTAGGTAGAGACTTTAAACAATCCGATTTAATTTTATGGGTTTTGTGATTTATTTGTAACTTTTTTCAATTCTTTTTAAATTCAAGTTATAGAAATTCTTCCTAAATATTATCGATAAAGAAATCTTGTTAATCGTTTTTTTTTTAGATACGTTAAATTAGATTATTTCAGCTTGAATAAAATACTGTTCTGTCAAAGTGTTTTTTCTTCTGACAAGTTTGTTTTTGTGTTTGCGTGATTTACTTTTGCATTTGTGTGATTTTTTAAGCGATTTTGCGAAGTTTTTTTAAGGCATGTTTTGTTTTGATTTTCATTTGTGTGATTTATTTTCCTGTATGTGTTGTTTATTCGGGCTTATGTGAAGTTTATTTTTTGATTTTCGTAAAACACTTTTTCATAAGTGAACTTTATTTGACTTATGTTTGAGTTGTTTTTGGCTATGCGAAGTTTCCGAAAGCCTATGTGCTGTTTTGTTTTGACACGTTTTTGTGTGATTTGGCACTCCTAAGTGTGATTTCGTGGCTCCTAAGTTTGTTTTTGAAGCTCCTAAATATGTTTTTAGTTGTTATTCATTTGAAATGGCTGTGTAACTTATTTTTTACTGTAAAAGTATTTTTTCAACTGTTTTGTTTCTTTTTTGAATGTCAAAATATTCCTTAATCGAAAATTATTTTGTCAAAATGGGCTGTCATTAAAATATCAAAAACTCACTATTTATAAGGAAAATCAAAATGCAGAAAAAATATTTTGCCTAATGCGAAATGAAATTTGGATTTGAAATGAAAATAAGTTTTATCTTTGGGGTCTAAAATTTTAAATCATTGTAAAAAGGAAGGAAAAATTATGGATGATAAACTAAACGAAGATGTAAACCAACTTCAAACGATAAAAGGGATTTTTCAAGATAACCCTATTGCCATTGGAAAGATTAACCGAATGGGCGTTCACAAAACGGAACTTGACAACAAACTTGATGCCATTAAAGCTCAGGCACAAAAAACGGGTATAAGTGTACACGGATTGTATGTGGTGAAAAGCAGCTCAAAAGAGAGCCTTATTCTGATATTAGAAGGAGGCATGGCTGCTATTAATTCTCATGCCTATGAAATTGGCGATAATGAACTTTTTGCATCTTCTAAGTTTAAAGCTTATCAATTGGAGCGTTTACACAAGAATGATCTGATTACGAAGAGTTCGATATTTTTGGAAATTGCTACCAATTTGGGAGCAGCAGTGCTTGAACCTCACGGTTTTGATGCTGCTGACCTCACTTTATGGCAAAACACCCATACGGCTTTTGAGAATGCAGCAGAAGCACCGTCTGTTGGTGTGGAGACACATAAAACCGACCTTTCAAACTTGAAAAAGATGGTTGCCGACGACTTGCGCTGGCTGAAAGTTGTTGTTGACACTACTGCCATTGGCTACAAGCGTAAGGATCCTTCTTTTTATAAACTTTATACTTTTGCCCGCGAAAAGCACCATCAGGGGCATCGTCATCGCAAAAAAGGGGAAGAAGTAATTACAAGCCCTGGGGAATATGTTTTGGATATTCTCAAAGGTGGTAAAATAGCTATCGTTGGATTTCCTATTCTGGTGGATAAAACTTATTTGGTTGAAAATACTAAGGAGGCTGCGCTGCGTTATTGGAATCAGGCAAGCGACGTGGCTCCTGAAACTGTACCGGAAAGTGCTGCTATTTTGGCTATTGGAGGTGAATTGGAGAATACGGGCATCCAATTGGGTGCGCCTGCAAAACCTTTTATGTTTTTTGCTAACGAAAGTTTGACGGAGGACGGGCAGGTGGCGATTAATATTGTGGAGGGGAGTTAGGATTGTGAATGGAGAATTGACAGTCTTTCTTTGATAGAAGTGATCGTATTTTTTTGTGAATTCTCGATTTATTATTGGATAATTTGTATTATTGCAATCAAATAGAACGGGTATAGAATCTATAATTAACAACACTAAGAAACCTGAAAAGCCTAAAAAAAACACGAATATGAAAAAGCTATATATTTTAATGATTTCAATATTCATGTGGAATATTGTAAGCGCACAATGGCAACCAATTGGACCATTTGGAGGCGAATGTTGTTTTGCCATACTGAATAATGATATTTTTGTTGGAACTTATTATGGTGGTATTTACAAATCTGGCAATAATGGAGCTAGTTGGTCTCCTATAAATAATGGATTACCTTTAAATACAAGTGTTAGAGCATTAGTTGTTAGTGGAACAAATATTTTTGTTGGTACTTATGGAGGAGGAGTTTACAAATCAGTTGATAATGGGAACAGTTGGATTGCTGTTAATAATGGCATTCCTGTAAATGCTCAAGTATTATCATTTACCACTTGCGGTACAGTCTTATTTGTAAATTGTTCGAATGGCACTACTGGAGGGATTTTTAAATCTTCAAATAATGGTTCAAGTTGGTCTGAAGTTAATAATGGTTTAACAGAACTCGCAATGGAATCAATGGTTGCGTGTGGTTCAACTACTTTTGCAGGAGGAGGTGGAGCAATATTTAAATCCTCTAACTATGGGACAAATTGGTCTATAATTGAAAATGTTGGAGGCTTAAGTGTATATATGGCAGTTTCTGACTCAACAATAATTGCAGGATCTGATGCCAAGAAAGTATTTTTATCCACAAATTATGGCAATAGTTGGAATGAAATAGATTCTGGGAAAATAAGTAACCCAATCACTTCAATAGCGATTAAAGATTCCAATATATATATTGGGACTACTATTGGATTGATTTCATCATCCAATAAAGGTCAGAGTTGGTCTTTGTTAAATTCTGATATGCCAAATATGAATATAAATGCTTTAACTATTAAGGGGGGGGATGTTTATGCGGCAACAAGTTCAGGGGTTTATATTTCTACAAATAATGGCATAAACTGGATTTCTTCAAGTACTGGATTGTCAAGTGCATCTCTATATACATTAGCAATTAATGACACTAATATTTTTGCCGGTACTTATGACAAAGGTATGTATTTAACAACCAACAATGGTAGCAGTTGGACATCTCTTAATTCAGGTATATCACAAATTATGTCTATTGTTATAAGTGATTCTAATATTTTTGCAGGTTCTTTTGTTGGAGGTGTGTATTTATCAACTAATAATGGAGTAAATTGGTCTATCATAAATTCAGGTTTATCTAACGCATCCATTCGTTCTTTAGCAATTAATGATTCAAATATCTATGCTGGAACGCAAGGAGGAGGTGTATTTAAATCAACTAACAATGGTGCAAACTGGATATCATTAAATAATGGTATTCCAACAAATGCTTACGTTTTAGCCTTAGAAACCTGTGGAACTATAATTTATGCAGGGGCACAAGGAAGTGTATTTTTATCATCTGACTATGGGGCAAGTTGGACAACGCTAAATAATGGCATTTCAACAAATGCTTATGTTTGGGCATTGGCAGTTTGTGGAACGTATATTTATGCAGGTACTTCTCAAGGTGTATATAGATCAAATAATAATGGAACTAATTGGACTTTAGTAAATAATGGCATTGCAGATACATTTATTACTTCATTAGCCGCAAGTGGGTCAAATATTTTTGCTGGAACTAATACAGGAGGAGTTTATTTTTCCACAAACAATGGAACAAGCTGGACTGAAGTTAATAATGGTTTAATATGTGGTTATATTACATCATTGAAAATATCTGGAACAAATATCTTTGCAAGCACTTTCGGGGGTGGTATCTATAAATGTCCAATTCAAAGTTTCACAAGTCAGTATACAGTTTCAACTTCTGCAAACCCTGCGAATAGTGGATTCACATCAGGAGGTGGAATATTTACTTTTAATCAATCTTTATGTACAGTAAAAGCTACTCCAAACACAGGTTATAGTTTTACCAATTGGACAGAAAATGGAAATATAGTTTGTACCGACTCTGCCTATACTTTTAATGTTACTGTGAATAGATATTTAGTTGCAAATTTCACTTATACCCAAGGTTTATATGAAAATACATCTAATCAGATTAACCTTTTTCCAAATCCAACAAACTCTAAATTAACCTTAAAACTTCAACAGACAAAAAACATACAAAACACAATTGTATCCATTTATAATATTCAGGGAAAGTTGATTCTAGAACAAGCCATAATACTAGCACAAACAGAACTTAATATTGAACATTTTGCAAAAGGGGTATATATAGTAAAAGTATTTAATGAAAATGAAAATATAGTAAGCAAATTTGTGAAAGAGTAAAAGTAAATAACATTTATTTTTGCCCCAGTATGCTCTAATTATAAAAAATCACATTGATAGTATCTGATTTGCACTCCTCCATCGAAAACATTATAAATAGCTATTACAAAATTCATCAATAAATAAAATCTTTTCTTTTTATAATTCTTCTGTTTGGTTGTAATTTCCTGCTACTACAGAAATATCCTTTAAGAATTCCTGATAATTTCAATTCCACAAAACGTAACTTTATAACTCTATTCAATAGAAATAAACTAATAAAGTAAAAGATAGGATAAATAATTTTGGCTACTAAAGTAATAAAGCTTGAGATTAAACAATATAATAGTGATTTAGTAGCAATCTGTTCCATTTGTTTCTATCAGGGGAGGTACAATTTCTTATAATTTTTCAGCAAAACAAGTCCTTTTTCAAAATGGAATTATTCAGAAGCCTAAAAAAATCAGAGATAAAGCATTTTCAAAATAAACAAAAAAGCCGGATCACTCCGGCTTTTCGTGTTTATGATAGATCCAATCTATTCAAAATAAAATTTGGATGAACTGAATCTTTTTACTTTTTAGCAGTTTTTTCGGGCATTAATACTCCTCTTACGTAATGATCTTTTTTGAGATATTGTTGAGCAGCAACTTTTAAATCATCAATGGTGATATTGGCAAGATTCTTTGAAAAATTGGTAATCGAACTAAAGCTTTCGTTGTTGAAATAAATGGATTCGATTTTAGAGAGCCAGTATTTATTGGTTTTTAAACCTGTTTCGTGTTCGCGTGTGAGGAGTTCTTTCACTTTGTCGAGGTCAACTTGTGTGGGTCCTTTTTTCTGAATAGATTCGATAATCTTCATCACCGCTTTGGTGAGTTTTTCGGTGTTTTTTGGCGAACATCCAAACATGATAAACATATTGAATTCAGATTTTGGATATAATTTATAGTCTGTTTGGATTTGTGGCGAATACACTCCGCTCATTTCTTCCCTGATGACTTCAATTAATTTAATAGAAATGACTTCATCGAGCATACGCAACACAAGTTTATTCTTATCACTCCATTCGAATTTATCTTTAAAAATGATGCCGACCATCGATTTTTGTTCGGTACCTTTAATGAATTTAAAATCATTCACACCGTCGGGGAATTTTGGAGCAACATCTTTAAAGGTTTCTTTACGATTGGTCACGGGTAGGCTTCCCAAATATTTTTCGAGCATGGGTTGAAGGGTGTCAATTGCAACGTTTCCAACAACAAAGAATTTGAAATCTGAAGCATCGGCAAAGCGATCCTGATAGATGCTGAAAGCACGATCGTAATCAATTTTATTTAAATCTTTTTCGGAAGGAATCACCATGATGCGCGGGCTGTTTGAAGCAGAAACTTTGAAGAGGGTGTCGAAGAAAGCATACATTGGATTTCCGGTAAGGAATTTAAGTTGATTTTTGGTATTAGAGAGGAAACCATTAAATGCTGCGGTGTCTTTTCTTGCTCCTTTAAAATAGAGGTAGTTCAACTGTAGCATGGTTTCGAAATCTTTTGGATTGGTGTTGCCTGTGATGCCTTCTTTTATGGCATCTATATAAGGCGTAATTTCAATCTTTTTCCCTTTTAATTTCTTTTCGAGATTGGTTTGGTTGAAATTGCCTAATCCGCATTGGTCGATAATTTGAGTGGCAAAGGTTGCCGACATAAAATCATTGTCGGGATAAAGAGAATTTCCGCCAAAACTATATCCTGAAAAAAGAATTTCATCGTTTTTAAAATCGGTGGTTTTCACAACAACTTTGATCCCGTTTTTTAAGGTGATTTCAGTTGCGTTGGGTTCAGCTAAATCTTTTTTAGATTGAACTGGTGAACCATTTAACTCAGTTTCGATAAGAGGTGCAGGTTTGTAAGTGTCAACATAAGGAGTCAGTTGCAATTTGCTAACCACATCAAACACATTTAAGGTTTGAGCTTCGGTTGGGATGATGATGTTGGGTTTTTCGGGAGAAGTGATGACGACTACTCTGTTTTCATCGGTAATCCATTTTGCAGAAAGCTTGTTGATGTCTTCAATAGTGATTTCAGGAAGGAATTTCTTAACATATTTGAATTCGTTTTTAATTCCGGGGATAGGGTCTTGATGGAGGAAGTTGCTTACATATTCTCCGGCAAAATTCACTGATTCAGTTTTATCAAATTCCTTTGCGTTTTTTTCGTAGTCGGAAAGCATTTGGTCTTTCTGACGTTCGAGCTCGCTGGCAAGGAATCCAAAACGTTTTACTCTCTCACTTTCAGTGAGCACATTTTGGAGAGCAGGAAGAATCTGGTTTTCTTTAGGAGCAGCATAAAGCATATAAGCATCGGCTGAACGGGCAAGGAAACCACTATATTCGTTAAATGCAGCGCTAAAGGGGGCATCAGATTTTTTTGAAATTTCATCTAAACGCGCGTTGAGCATTCCACTGTAAAGTTCGTTCATTACTTTTGACTTATAATCTTCAATAATTTGAAGTTTTTTAGCAGGTTGTTTGTAGAAAACCATTATTGAAGAATTCATGGCTTCTTTATCAGAAACAATGCTTACAAGAGGTGTTTTGTTGGCTGGTAAATCGAAATCCGGGCGAACTCTGGGATTTTCAGGATTTTTAATTTCTGAAAAATGTTTAATAATCATTTTTTCAATTTCTTCAGGGTTGATGTCGCCTACAACTACTACTGCTTGTAGGTTTGGACGATACCAATCTTTGTAGAAACTTCTTAATGTGTCGTGTTTGAAATTTTGAATCACTTCAATTTTGCCAATGGGGCTGCGAAGGGCGTAGCGTGAATCTTTGAAAATTACAGGAAAATACTTTTTCTGCATTCTGTCTTCGGCACCTAAACCTAAACGCCATTCTTCAGTAATTACTCCGCGTTCTTTGTCGATTTCTTTACTGTCAAAAGTTACGTTATGTGCCCAATCTTCTATCACTTGTAAGCCTTTTTCAAGCAAACCTTCTTTGTCGTCAGGGATTTGGAGCATGTATACAGTCTCATCGAAACTTGTATAAGCATTGATGTCGGCACCAAACTTTACGCCGGTTTTTTGTAAGAAATTGACAAGTTCATTTTTTGGGAAAGTTTTTGTTCCATTAAAACACATGTGCTCGGTGAAGTGGGCAAGTCCTTGCTGAGCATCAGATTCTAAAATAGAACCGGCATTTATAGCAAGGCGAAGTTCGACCCTTTTTTCAGGTTTGCTGTTTTTACGAATGTAATAAATTAATCCATTTTCGAGTTTACCTACTTTAACGTTAGGATCAACTGGAAAGGGGGCTTTTACATCAATGCTCTTTGATTGAGCGAAAACACTTAACGAAAGTGTTGACATGAACAAGATGATTAACAGTCTTTTGCTTGTTTTCATTGTTTAAATTTAATTTGATAAATTGATTATTTGTAATTAGTAGAATTTAAGAACTTTTGATTCTGAAAATCAGGGGTAAAATTAATGATATTTTGAAACTAAACTAAAAATTAATCGACCAACGTGAGATTTTCATCGACAAAGCAGAGTTTTTGAATAGAAAAAGGAGGTTTTAAATTTTCATAAAACATAGATGATTTAACGAGAAAAAGGTTGAAGTATTTGAATTTCTTCGATTTTATTATTGACATGTAGAATTAGTCTCTTTTTAAATAATATTGCATCGGAAGAAATCTTTGTTTTAGTTTTATTGATAATTTCAATTCTGTTCAAAGAAATCAATTTAAAATCAATGGTGTTTTTTAAAAGAAATATGCAATACCAATAAAATAAATTTCATTTTAATTCACTGAATAACTGATGAATATATTTTAAAATTTCACATTAACACACTTTTAACTTTGCAGACTTGCAAAGTATGTTGAAAAGTATTAATATTGCAACCAAGTTAATTTGTATAATCATCAAAAAAGTAAAAGCTGTGAAAAGGCAAATTACTTATTTTAAATCACTTATTCATAGGCTTCTACAGGTTATTGTAGGAGCTAAAGTTGTTTATGGATTTTTATCCATAAAAACAAAAAGTTTATTGGTTTGTTTAATAGATGAAAATTCGATTACTAAATATGAAAGGGTTTAAAAAAATGGAAAAATTAGCTGTAAATAATAAAGTTGAGCTGAATTATTTTTTTTGTTTATTTTTTCCCTAAAAAGATAAATGACCTACTACTTAACTGCCAATAATATAATAGTAAAATTAAAATATCAAAATAATATGAAAATCAAGAAAATTGCTCTTTTTTTAATTCTAATGCTGATACCTACAGTTTTTGTATTAGCAGATGGCCCTGGTGCTGGCCCTGGTGCTCCTCCGAGTGATGGAGGTGGAGTTCCTGTAGGGGGTGCTCCTGTTGATGGTGGAATGTCTTTATTACTCATTCTTGGAGCCGCTTATGGGACTAAGAAATTTCTGAATAAATAAAACTGATTCAGAAAAAAAGGTTTTGAAATACAATAAACATCCAAATGTTATTGTAATATTAGGCTTTGCTACTTAGCAAAAAGGAAGTATTTTAAAAGAACCTTAATTAAACATTAGGTTCATTGAATTCTACTTAAAGTTATGCTAATTCTAATATTATGCTTATGCTGTACCTTGAAAATATGGGTTAAACATAAGTATAATATTAGATTTTTTTGTTTTATAACTCATTCATTCAAAAGTAATTTTAGTAAGTCGAAACTTAAGAGGTTTTATGACTTGTATCTTGTGAACTTAATATTAAAAGCTTAGGCCTCAGTTTGAACATGCTTTCGTTTGTTTTTCTTTAATTCAATTTCAGAACAATTCAAAAGTTTTTCAAGTGTATTGTTTATTTCATCAAACTGGGCTAAACCATATGAAAAATGAACATGATAGGGCTCTTGATTTTCAGAGGAATGAAATAAATTTAAAGCACAATTTTGTTGTATTTGCTTAATAGTTTTACTTGCTGTTATAACGTCTGAATGTATAATGAGAATAAACTCATCACCAAACTTAAAACGGGCCATAATTGATTTTTGAGGGAGTTGCTCAGAAATAAATTTGACAAATTCTCTTAACACAGCATCCCCAAAATCGTACCCCTGAAAATTAAAATTTCGAAATTGATCAATATCTAAAAGTATAAGAGTGAATGGGCTACTTTTTTGCTTTTGTCTTAAAATTATTTTCTTTATAACTTTGCGGAAACCTCTGAAGTTTTTTATTGAGGTTGTTTCATCAGTTTGAGATAATTTGATGTAATACCTTAATAATATTATCAGAATCAGACTAAGTATAAAGAATAAACTTATAAATAGTATGTGATAGAATAGATTTGAACAATTTATTTCTGAATACTTCATGGCTCCAATTAGTCAGATTTTAGCTGTACAAAGTATAATGATGGTAGAAATTATTTGCTTCTCTTCCTTAAGGGATATTCTTTTTTCTGAAGGTAGTCGTAACGCAAGTTGCGACCTGGTTGATAGCAAAGTGCAAGAATGGAATCTTGAGTTTCTTTAATTGAGCTATATTCCGCAAAATCAAGAGTGCGAATAATAGCTTCAAATACCCGAATGGCTCCAGAATGATCGGCAATCAGAATTCGTTTTCCAAGGTTACGGTTAAGTAAATCTACAAAGCTGAAAGCAATACGCCAGTCGGCTTCGATGAGGGTTTCGCCTTCGGGATAATGATAAAAACGGTTTTTAAACATCTTAGAGACTGAATTTTTTAAATCATGAGTTACTTCTTTTCCATCACTATAAATATTTGTCGCTTCATTAATGATTTCATTTTTAAAGCTAAAAGTCAATGCACCATATTTTTGAGAATTTAAACCGAATATCGCATTAAACGACATATTGGTATATCCTGCTTCTTGTAAGAAATAACGGGCAGTTTGCTCAGTGTTTTCCGATTCGCTTCCATATACCTGAATGGGAGCATCCTTCGACCATAACCAAAGAGGATAACCGCTTTTATCAAGTATATCTACAGCTACTTTGAAATCTTTCCCTAATTCTTTTGCTGTTGCTATGCCTTCTTCTTTCAGAAAATTACTTTTTGATCCTGAAATACGACGATTTTTATCCCAGGTGTCCCAATAGCCTGAACCGACAAATTCAGGGTTATCTCCACCTGATTCGTGTATGGATTTTCCGTGACGAATCATGATTACATGGGTTTGATTCATTGGGACGTATGCCTGTGGAAACATTGGCAGCGCTTTTTCATTGGGCAGCCAAACGATACCTTCGTTCATTATCAAACCACTTCCATCTTCAAGCATTCTTCCTGAAGTTCGTCTTGTGCCATCAGGATTGGTTGCCATATCGTCGGCTAAAATTAGTTTAGAACGATACCGAGTCATGGTTGAGCCAATAGGGGGAATGTTTTGTGGACACAGAACATCGCTGAATTTTATAATGCTAAAAGTCTTTAATAATAATCGACGGAAACTATCGTTCTTTATTAAGCCATTCCATGCAAGATAAAATAATTTTTGATCGGCATTGGGTATCCTGTGACGTATAAATTGGTATTTGCTTTTAATATAATTCTGTGGCGACATGTCTTTTTCTAATGTGTCGATGAAAAAATAAATGTCCTTACTAATTACTTTAAGTTTATAAACAAAATCATTTGTAACATCTGATTCTGTTAATTTTATTTTATCGCCATAAACCAATTTCAAAAAAGCAACATCGTGTTTAACGCTTTCAACTGTATGGCAATTGTGAAATTCTGAATGTTCGCGGCGAGAAATAATTTTGTGATGATTTTCAGTTGGCATATTTTCAACTTTATCTTTTTGGATTTTTTTTTCTTGTTCTTTCATACTTATTCTTTATGTTTTTTTCTTCTTTTAAAAACAGTGGCAAAATTAATTAAAATTAAAAAGCTTTCAAATAAATGTTTTTTCACTCTTTTGTTTTTCTTTTCAGAAGGGGCGAATTATGTTTTATAAAGAGGAAATTGACGATTTTTTAAATTTGGCGATTATATATAATAGGAGTAATGATAATTTGATATTATGGATATTTTTGAAAATAATCAAATATATAAGAGAATTAATTTCTTGAGAACAATTACTCTATTCTTATAGGTAGTACTCTTGCTAAAAAAATAAATCTGATAATGCTTACATAATTATCATGTATAAAGCGAGCTGACACACTTTTCTGAACACTTCCGTCTTATAAATTTGTTGAAATAATGTGGGTAAAACAGGAATTGCAGGATTTTGTAATTGAATTTCAGCATACTGCAAGTAATTTTCATAATCCTTCAAATGGTTTGAATGTTCCAGCAAATGGCTTGCATGATCCTCCAAATGACTTTCAATGTCCAGTTAGTGGCTTTTATAATCATGTTACTAAATAGTCTTTTTTCTTTCGGCTAAAGTTTTTCAATTTTCAGGTATTGAATTCTAAACTTTAGATAGTCTAATTAATCCATAAAAACATCTACTAATCAATTGCTAAATACAATATCAGTTCATGAATTAGATTATATCTTGCTATTGCAAAAATGATCATTTACCATCGCTTCCACATAATTTTTATCTAACTATATATCCATTGATTTTGTCTATAATAAAAATGGCACTAATATTGTATTTGAAAAGTGGAAATAAAAATGTTTAATCATAAATATCAAAAATGTAAAATCATGAAAAAAGTAATTTGTTTAGTAAGTTTAGTAAGTTGTCTGTTTTGCGGACAAATACTTGCAAAAGGGAATTCGCTGTCGGACTCATTGGGTTTGCCAGGCGATAATTTTAATTTATATGCTGTATTGGATATTTTTCAGAAATCGCCCACTTTAGAGCAATTTGAAAAGAATATCAATTTACAGGATTCAAAAGTTAATAATTTAGACCTTAACGGTGATGGTCAGATTGATTATGTAAAAGTAGTTGATCATGGAAATAGTAATATCCACGCAATAGTACTTCAAGTGGCTATTAATGAAACTGAAATTCAGGATGTAGCAGTAATAGAAGTTGAAAAAGAGAATAATAGTCTGGTTAAACTTCAAATAATTGGAGATGAAGCTTTGTATGGGAAAGATTATATCATTGAACCGATTAAAGAAAAATCAGTACAGGAAACTCCAAATCCCGGATATACTGGCGGGAACACAACAGTTAATAATGTTACTAATAATTATTATTCGAATGACAATTCCTATGCCGGATCTGAAGTGGCTGCCTGGGCAATCATTGGCTTTATGTTTGCACCTGCATATATTTATTATGTGTCGCCTTATCACTGGGGCTACTATCCTGTTTATTGGCATCCATGGAGACCTTGGTTTTATCATCATTATCATAGTTTTCACCATTCATATTATGGACATTACCATCAAACTCATTACTATAGGGCGCCTGCAGCACACAGTTATTATGGAACCAGAAGGAGCTCTTCAGTAATAGTTGATAAAAGAAGTAAAAGCGGTGCTTATATGGATACTTATAAAAGGACTCCTAAAACAACAACAAATAATAATCGACTCCCTTCATCAAACAAACAATCTCCTATTAATAAGTCAACCCAAACAATCAAACAGTCTCCTTTAAATAAGAACACTCCTGTTCATAAACTGACTCCAGTTAATAAACAATCGCCGGTTAATTATCAAAAGCCTGTTAATAAAACTCCTGTAAATAAACAACAGCCAGGATATAATCAAACACCGACACACAAACAACAACCGACATATAATCAATCTCCAGTTAACAAACAACAACCTTCTTACAATCAAACTCCGATAAACAAACAGCAACCGACTTATAATCAATCTCCGATAAACAAACAACAACCTGTAAATAAGTCATTACCAGTAAATAAACAATCTCAAAATAATTATAGAACACCATCAAACAGTCAACTTCCATCTAATAGACAAGCTCCTTCTAATAATGAAAGAAATAATAGCAATAAACCAGCAAAAGACGGAGGTAGAAAATAATTTTTAAAAGTTTATTTTTACAGATTCCTCATCTAATTCTTTGCAATGGTCAAAATAAACAGCACGCGTTAAGTGAAATTTATTATAATGAAATTTAGTGAAGCAGTCAATCATGTTAAATGATTTGATTGCTTCGCTATTTTGCAATCATTGTGTTCGTTATTAATTTCAAGCTTGAGCTAATTTCAGTTATTTTTGCACATTTTTAAATCGATTTCAAAAGCATTTAGGTCATATAATTGGTTCTATAACGGATAGGGTGGGTAATCAAATTTTAGTTTACCAGCTATAA
>JBAWXL010000056.1:0-20434 GCA_037144095.1 Bacteroidota bacterium | reverse complement strand
TTAGGCCAAAGTAGATACAATGATGCAATTGTTGGATAACAATTAGGGCAAAGTAGATGCAAAGATGCAATTGTTGATTAACAATTAGGCCAAAGTAGGTACTTTCATGCAATTGTTGATTAACAATTAGGGCAAAGTAGATGCAACGATGCAATTGTTGAATAACAATTAGGCCAAAGTAGATACAATGATGCAATTGTTGGATAACAATTAGGGCAAAGTACTTTTTTGGGGAAATATCCAAAAAAAAGGTACAACCTAAAAAGAGTCGATTGCTTAGACTCCTTCAGTCTAGATTAAACTCATAAAAAAAGCCCCCGAAAATTCGGAGGCTTTTACACCAATTTAAAACAAACTATTACATCATTCCACCCATTCCGCCCATGCCTGGATTTGGCATCATTGGTGGGTTATCTTCTTTGATTTCTGAAATCACACATTCGGTGGTCAGTAGCATTCCGGCAACAGAAGCTGCATTTTCTAAAGCTACACGGGTAACTTTAGTTGGATCAATTACACCTGATTTGAAAAGATTTTCGTATTGTTCGGTGCGGGCATTAAATCCATAGTCATCTTTGCCTTCTTTCACTTTCTGAACAATAACGCTACCTTCTAAGCCTGCATTTTCTACAATCTGACGAAGAGGTTCTTCGAGAGCGCGTCTAACGATAGCAATCCCTGTAGTTTCATCATCATTTTCGCCTTTAAAATTAACAAGCACTTTCAATGCTCTTAAATAAGCAACTCCACCTCCGGCAACAATACCTTCTTCAACAGCAGCACGGGTTGCGTGCAATGCATCGTCGAAACGGTCTTTCTTTTCTTTCATTTCAATTTCGCTGAGCGCACCTACATAAATTACGGCTACACCACCTGCCAATTTGGCAAGACGTTCTTGTAGTTTTTCACGATCGTAATCGGAAGTAGTTTTTTCAATCTGCGATTTAATTTGGTTGATGCGTGCATCAATATTGCTTTTTTCGCCTTTCCCACTTACAATAGTAGTATTATCTTTATCGATAGTGACTTTTTCGGCCTGACCTAAATAAGTAAGCTCAGCATCTTCGAGTTTATATCCTTTTTCTTCTGAAATAACGGTTCCACCTGTAAGAATAGCGATGTCTTCCAACATTTCTTTACGACGATCGCCAAATCCCGGAGCTTTAACAGCAACGATTTTCAACGAACCTCTTAAACGGTTTACCACTAAAGTGGCAAGAGCTTCGCCATCGATGTCTTCGCAAATGATTAATAAAGGACGTCCGGTTTGAACTACTTTTTCGAGAATTGGCAAGAAATCTTTCATTACAGAAATTTTCTTATCATAAATTAAAATGAAAGGAGTTTCATACACAGCTTCCATTTTTTCGGTATCAGTAACAAAATAAGGAGAAACATATCCACGGTCGAACTGCATACCTTCAACAACTTTTACAGAAGTTTCGGTTCCTTTAGCTTCTTCAATAGTGATAACACCTTCTTTTTTTACTTTACTCATGGCTTCAGCAATCAGTTTTCCGATTGTGAAATCATTATTAGCAGAAATAGCTGCCACTTGTTCGATTTTTTCGCTGCTATCGCCAACTGCCTGAGATTGATTTTTCAATTCAGCAACAATTTTTTCAACAGCTTTGTCAATACCGCGTTTCAAATCCATTGGATTTGCACCGGCAATTACATTTTTAAGACCTGTGGTGATAATAGCCTGAGCCAAAACGGTAGCAGTAGTTGTACCATCACCGGCTAAGTCGCTGGTTTTAGAAGCTACTTCTTTCACCATTTGAGCACCCATATTTTCGATAGGGTCTTTCATGTCAATTTCTTTAGCTACCGTAACACCGTCTTTAGTGATTGCTGGTGAGCCATATTTTTTATCAATAATTACGTTGCGTCCTTTTGGACCTAATGTAACTTTCACTGCATTCGATAAAGCATCCACACCTTTTTTTAAGGCTTCGCGGGCTTCCCAATTGTAAATTATGTTTTTTGCCATTGTTTTAAAATATTTTAAAGTTTGTGATTGAAATTAAATGATTGCGTAAATATCCGATTCGCGCATGATTAAATATTCTTTGTTATCGATTTTGATTTCGGTTCCAGAATATTTTCCATATAAAACCTGATCGCCCGGTTTAACGGTTACGGGTTCATCTTTTTTACCAGGACCAACTGCTATTACAGTGCCTTTCATAGGTTTTTCTTTAGCAGTATCAGGAATGATAATCCCTGTTGCGGTTTTATCCTCAGCTGCTGATGCTTCTACCAACACTCGGTCGGCTAAAGGTTTGATGTTTACATTTGACATATTTCCTCCTTGTTTAAATTTATTTTGATTTATATTTAAAATTTTCTTCCATACTGTCATAAAGTGTGCCAAGGCTAATTATCGAGAGAAATCAGACATTTTTTCAGTTATATTGCCAAAAAAAAGATTTTTCTGACATGCCAAATGACAATTTGTCATTTTTTAGCATTCTAATGGGTATAAAAATAAAAAAAGCCGTCTCGTTTAGGAGGCAGCTCTTTTTTAATATTTCTTTAGGATTATTTTTTGGCTCCCGGAGGAGTTTGATAATCTTTAACAGGTTGTGCTTTTTCGCCTAAGCGTTCGCGCAACTCGGTATCGCTATCTTTCACAACAGTATGTTTTGGCAGCACCATTACTGAAAACAAACTCAATGTAACCATAACAATTGCCAAGGTCCAGGTTGATTTTTCGAGCAGGTCGGCTGTTTTCCGAACACCCATAATTTGATTTGAAGAAGAGAAACCCGATGCAAGTCCACCTCCTTTTGAATTTTGCACCAATACAACTAATACCATTAAGATACAAGCTATTATTATTAAGACTAAAACTATTAGAAATGTTCCCATTTTTTATCAGTATTTTATTGTTGAAAATGTTGTTTCCGAATTTTATCAATTTGGGCTGCAAAGTAACTGCTTTTTTCCGGAATAATCAAACTTAATTTTTCAAATATTTGAATTGCTTTTTGATAATTACCTTGTTTCAGATAAATTTTAGCCAAAGTTTCGCTTGCTAAATCATCGTGTTCTTTAATGCTTTGTTGAGCAACATCAAGGCTTGGAGCACTATCGCTGAGTTTAGTAACCGAAGGTTCGTTTTGAATAAAACGGTCAATAATTTCAGCTACCACCTTAGGTTTTTTTCGGGAAATTATTTTTTCTTTCGTTTCGAAAGGGAAAATAAGTTGCTGAAGTTTGCTACGGTCAATGGCATAACATGAGGTAAAAGGCAATAGATTTTCAAAAATTTCCGGTTGAACATGATGGGTGTTTTTAAGATACAGCATTTGCAAAAGGCTACACCATTCAAATTGTTGCAATTCTGTTTTAATCTCTTTTAATGTGGTTTCATTAAAAGCATCCTTTTGCAGCAACAAATTCAGAAACGTTTTTTTATCCATCATCTACCAGTTTACAAGTGCTTTATTAAAGATATCTTCTACCAATTCGTCATTAATTTGTTTAATAAGATCGAGTTCAATTGACGAAATATTATTCTTAGATGGGTCATAATCTCTATAACGAGAAAATGAAGCTTCAAAGTTTTGACTCTCAGTAAATGAGTTCGTGTATTTCACACTCACCGTAATGGTCAATCGGTTCAGGGCAGCAGTTTCGTTTGCCTGTATTGCCATAGGCTGAATGCTATAGGCAGTAATTTCGCCCGTAAAATCAAGGTCGCCTATTGAATTCACCAAACTTAGAGTGGTTTGCGATTGAAGTTTATTCTTTAGTGCTTCAGTAAGCAATTGGCTCAACATAGGTTGTTTAACAGGAGCATTGTTTACAAAATATGCCACCGAAACAGTCTTTGCTTGTGGAGGAATAGAGGCGCCGGTGAATGAGTAAATTTTGCAACTAAACAAAGCGAATGCCATTGCACAATATATTCCAACTAAAGTAAAATATCGAATTAGTTTTAACATATATTATTCTAAACCATACTCTTTTAATTTCCGATATAGGGTACGTTCTGATATTCCCAGCTCATAAGCTGCAAATTTACGTCTTCCTTTGTATTTCTCAATTGCCTTTACAATCATATCTTTTTCTCTTTTTTCTAAAGACAAAGACTCTTCAAGAATTTCACTTTCAGTGAAGGGTTCATTTGAGTCGTATGTTTTGGTTGGATGCAATTCTATTTCGGCTTCGTTCTTTTTATCAAATTTATGATCATTGTATATTTTACTAATCATAGGAGCAATGTCCATGTTATGAGGCACAGGGCTATCTTGTAAAATATGAGCAATGATGGTTTTAAGCTCGTTGATGTCTTTTTTCATATCGAACAACAACTTATATAAAATATCACGTTCCGACATATCTCCTTGTTTTTCTTTGCCAAAATTATAGAGCATTGGCAAATCGTTGTGAGGAGACGGGAGATATTTTCTTAAAATGTCAGCCGTTATCAAGCGTTCCTTTTCAATTATTGAAATTTGTTCGGTAATGTTTTTCAGTTGTCTGACATTCCCCTTCCAATGGAAATTTGTCAACAATTCGGCAGCTTCGTCGTCGAGTTGCAATGGGGGTATACGATATGCTTCGGCAAAATCGGAAGCAAATTTTCTGAAAAGCAAAACGATGTCTTCTTTCCGATCACGCAAGGGGGGGACTTTAATGGGAACTGTACTTAGGCGGTAGTATAAATCCTCACGAAATTTCCCATTCATAATGGCTGTTTCCATATCAATATTGGTGGCAGCAACTACCCTCACTTTTGTCTTAATGGTTTTGGATGAACCTACTCTCATAAACTCTCCGGCTTCGAGCACTCTAAGCAATCTAACCTGGGTCGACTGTGGAAGTTCGGCCACTTCATCTAAAAAAATAGTGCCTCCGTTTGCTTCTTCGAAATAGCCTTTGCGCGATTCGTGAGCACCCGTAAAAGAGCCTTTCTCGTGTCCGAATAACTCTGAATCTATTGTTCCTTCGGGAATGGCACCACAGTTCACAGCTATATAGCTGCCGTGTTTATAGGAACTTAATTGATGAATTATTTTGGGAAAATTCTCTTTTCCTGTGCCACTTTCGCCGGTAATGAGAACGGTTATATCAGTGGGTGCCACCTGGCGTGCTATATCAATAGCTCGATTTAACAGAGGTGAATTCCCTATAATTCCGAATCTTTGTTTTATTAATTGAATATCCATGGGCTTAATTTCATTGCCCACAAAGATAGAAATTCTTTTCTTTGATTTAAATAATTTCGTTATTTTGTTATTAGGTTATCAAGTTAATTGACAGTTTATCTATTTGTTAGCACAAGCTTTATGTTTGTTTAAGTTAACATTGATTAACGGTATTTTCCTATAATTTTAGCTTTATCAGCATGATTCAATCGCTATTCGTTGGAGTAATTTTAAAATAAACTTCTCCACTTTAAGATTATTTATAATTTTGTCTAAACTTAAACTTATCAACATGAAAAACTTTCTTATAATTATTTCGCTTTCGTTAAGCCTTTTTGGGTATTCTCAAAATGCAAGCCAATACTCAATTGTAAACAAAATTCACCTAACAGGTGATGGTTCGTGGGACTATTTGTCGCTCGATTCAAAAGGACACCTTTATGTTTCGCACAGCAATATGGTTCAGGTTGTCGACACCAAGGATGGGAAACTTATTGGAACCATCGAAAATCTGAATGGCGTGCATGGTATTGCTATTGCCGAAAGTCTGAATAAAGGATTTATTTCGAGCGGCAAAGACTCAATGGTTGCTGTTTTTGATTTAAATACCTTTAAGTTGATTGAAAAAGTTAGAGTTACGGGAGCAAATCCTGATGCCATTTTATATGATTCGTTTAGCAATAAGGTTTTTGTGTTTAATGGAAGAACTGCAAATGCTACGGTGCTGGATGCTTTTACCAACAAAGTGGTTGCAACCATCGCGCTGGAAGGAAAGCCGGAGTTTTCGGTGAGTGATAAAAAAGGGAAAGTGTATGTAAACATTGAAGATAAATCTAAGATTTGTTGCATCAATTCAAAGGAATTAAAGGTTGAAAAAACATGGTCGATTGCTCCGGGAGAAGAGCCCAGTGGATTGGCTGCCGATTTTCAAAACCAAAAACTATTTATGGTTTGCGATAATAATAAAATGATTGTTTTTGATTTGGCAAGCGAAAAAGTAATCGAAAACCTGAAAATAGGAAGCAGAACCGATGGCGCTGCTTTCGACGAAGGATTGAAAAGAGTCTACAGCTCAAACGGGGATGGAACACTTACAGTGGTGGAAGAAACGGGAAATAAATTTAAGGTATTAGAATCTTTTCCAACACAAATCGGAGCACGAACAATATGTGTGGATTCAAAAACACATCATCTTTTTCTGCCAACTGCCGAGTTTGAACCTTTAGCCGATGGCGAAAAAAGGCCTAAGATGAAACCCGGAACTTTTATCATATTGGAGATTGCACCTAAGTAATTCGGTGCTTTTCATACTGTACCCTACTTTTACGTTGCAAAAAATAGTAAGTTTGCAGCGCAAAGCATTTATTTAAAATAGTACAGCATGTCAGCAATAAAAAGATTAGACTTATCGCTACAAGAGATAGAAAAGGCGAATAGCGAATATTCTCACAACCAAACACAAACACAGGATATCTTCGGATTTAAATGGTCGAAGCGCGACACATATGAGTCGGATGCGGTGAAGAAAGCAGGAGCAGCGTGGTTAATTGAACGTTACTTCGATAATAATCGTGAGAAGATGTTGTCTTTTCTTAATGATAATGGGAAAAGAAAACTCATCCTCGATGCCGGTTGCGGTTCAGGTTATTCTGCTCTCCTTTTGTTTGGCGATGAATTGAAGAAACACGACTATTTGGGAGTGGATATTTCCGATGCGGTGCGCGAAGGCAAAGAAAGATTTCAGGAATTGGGGATAGAGGCAGATTTTATCAAGGCAAGTCTTATGGATATGCACTTTATACCTGATGAGAGCATCGACATTATCTTTTCGGAGGGGGTATTGCATCACACCGACAGCACCGAACGAGCCATTGAATACTTATCGCACAAGATAAAAAAAGGTGGCTTTATGATGTTTTATGTCTACCTGAAAAAAAGCGTTATCCGCGAATTTACTGACGATTATATTAGAGAACAACTCTTGAGTTATGGCAATGAAGAAGCCTGGGAAAAGCTTATTCCACTTACAAAGCTTGGTAAAACGTTGGGCGAACTGAATATTGAGATTGACGTGGAAGAAGACATTGATTTATTAGGCATAAAAAAAGGGAAGTTAGATCTTCAGCGATTTTTCTATTGGAATATTTGCAAGGCTTTTTATAAGCCCGAATATTCTATCGACGAAATGAACCATTTGAACTTCGATTGGTTTCGCCCATTGAACTGTCATCGGCAAACCCCCGAACAGGTGAGCGAATGGTGCGAAAAATCGGGCTTGCAAATTGTGCACAAAAACATACAGGAAGCAGGGATTACGGTAATTGCTCAGAAAATTAAGTCTTCAATTTAGTAAATGTTGCTTATGCTACAGAAATGGAAGCAGAAAGCGGTATTTCATTTTCATTGATTAATTGTAAACCCACAAAGTCGCAGATTCACAATTAAATAATATCTATATTTGCGATATCTATTTTAATCAAGCTAAGAGCAAAAAACGTATTTTCTACATAAGTATTAATGCAGATAGCCCCATACGCGTATTTCCCCCATTCCTATTTATGGGAATGCCCCAAATACACATATTTTACCTATTCCTATTAATGGGGATGACCCAAATACACGTATTTTACCTATTCCCATTAATGGGGATGACCCAAATACACATATTTTACCTATAAGCTTCCATGCTTTTCTTTCCAGTATATCTGCTATAGATATTCCATTTAAAGAGTAATGGTGTTGATAACCTTCGACCGAAAACAGCTATGAATAATTGAAAAATGAATGCTGTCAGTACTTATTTGTTTTATTAAGGTTTTTGTTTTATAAAGATTAATTTGAATAATTTTAAGATGACATTCGTCTGTAAGATTATGAAGAGCCAGAAGTTTAAAATGATTAAAGCCATAATGTTTTTGTAACTTTGCGCCCTATTTGCGGAATAGCCATTCATAAGAAAGATTCGTTTAAATATTAAACCTGCCAAAAGCTATCAGGATAAACTATTTTTGATTTGAGTAGTTTATAGATGACAGAAAAAATCACTCACTGTAACTTTTAGCAAACTCCATGCGTCATAGCCACAAAACCATAATTCCCATTTTAATAAAAGGATGAATGTAAATGAATTTAATCGTTCTGTAGATTTGTTTTCCGACAATATTTATCGTTTTATTCTCAAGCACATTAGCGATGAGGATAAGGCGAAGGATATTGTTCAGGAATCTTATATTAAGCTTTGGGATAAGGTGGAAGAAGTGAACTTTGAGAAAGTGCGCTCTTATCTTTTTTCAACAGCCTATCATACTATGATTGATGTCATCAGAAAAGACAAACGAATGAGTTATCTCGATGATGTTTCGCAGCAGGATATGTATTATGAAGACGAATATAATAACGCAAAAGAAATACTGAATGAAGCCATAAAAAATCTGCCTGAAGACCAACGCGCTGTGTTGCTTTTGCGCGACTTTGAAGGTTACACTTATGAGGAAATTGGCGAAATCACCGGCTTAAGCGAATCGCAAGTCAAGGTATATATTTATAGGGCAAGGGTGTTTTTGAAAAAATATATTGTACGAATGGATTTAGTTATTTAGAAAATGAATATTAACAGCAAAAATTACGAAACGTATTTTCTCGATTACATCGAAGGTCGCCTCGACCCGCTGCAATCTGCCGAGCTGCTGATTTTCGTTGAACAACATCCACAGCTTAAAGATGAATTCGAAAGTCTCGACGAATTGGGCGCTTTATGCAATACGAACGAGCAGTGCAATTTGAAATCATTTTTAAAGAAGAATCCCAATTCTTTAACCCCTGAAATCAATCCGGTAGAAGAAAAACTAATTGACTATTTAGAAGGAGAACCAATTTCAGAAAACACTTTTCTTTTAATCAACAGGCTTCCTTCGGTGAAAAAATCTTTCGAGCAACTAAAGCACACTCGTCTCGAACCTGACGACTCTATTATTTATACTGAAAAAAAGAAGCTGAAAAAGAATACTTTGTATCTGGTTCTAAAACCTGCCTTCCAAATTGCTGCTATCTTTATAATTGTATGTATCACTGCTGCAGCTCTGGTTTTGCTCTATAATCAAACCAATACCGATTCATCACAGCTCAGTGGAAATATAGCAAAGGTGATTCCTCATACAAAAACGAAAATCACTCCTAATAATATAGCTACCCCTTCAAATAATAAGACTGTCCGTAAAACTTTTGCTTCAATTCCACATCCAACACATTCGGCAGATTCTAAAATAAACAGTTCAAATGATGTTGCTGTTCGACCTTCAAATGAAAAATTACTGCAAGTTGAAAGTATTGCGTTCCATACTTTGGAAATCCGTTCTTCTGAAAAAACAGAATTTATTGCTGAAACCCGCTACGAATATACACAATTAAACTATGAGCTTTCAATTCAGAATCAAACTAAGCTTGCCGCTAACGACCCTTATCTCAGTTTGTCAGAAGTTGCGCTGAAGACTCTGACAGGTAAAAGCAGTTCTGATTATCAACAAAAAGGTTCATTCCTGTGGAACATTGCCGATGCAAGCATTTCAGGAATAAATAAAATTACGGGTTCTTCTATCCAATTTGATCGGGAGGCAACTGAAAGCGGAACCACAAAACATTTTGCTCTGGGAAATCTGATTGAATATTCAAAAAAGTAAACTCTTTTGTAACTTTTATTCATTCGCTTTCGTCATAGTTTAAATTAAAAAAATCTCAAACTAAATATTTTACCCTTATGAAAACACTTCATTATTTAAAACCACAACTAGTCTTACTTGCCTTCTTATGCATAAGCTTTTCCAGCTTTTCTCAATCAAACAAACGAATGTTATCCGATTTCAATTCTATAAAAATCAATGGCTTTACGGCTGTTCATTATACATTGGGAACTGAAAATTCAGTTTCAGTTGAACCTTCTGATATGAGCATTGAAGACGTTGTAACCAACATCGAAGATGGCACTTTAAGTATTTCATATAAGAAATCAATGGATGCTAAATCAAAAATCCTCATTACCTCTAAAAACTTAGAACAAATTCATGCAAAAGGTGCCAGTAAATTTATTTCTGAATCAGAAGTAGCATTAGCAAAACTAAAAATTAAAGCTGAAGGGGCTCCCCTTGTGCAAATGAATTTGAAAGTAGATGATTTAACAGTGAATGCTGAAGGAGCACCCTCCATTGATTTAAAAGGAAGCGCTGCAAAAATGACAGTCAAACTGGATGGAGCTACAAGTTTAAATGCACTGGATTTAGTTGCAACTGATGCAACCATCACCGTGAATGGAGCCTCAAAAGCCAATGTGAATGTAAAAAACGAGCTCAATGGAAAAGTAAACGGTCTTGGCAATATTTCTTTTAAAGAAGAACCTTTGAAAAAGAATATTACAAAAAAGGATTTCAACTTTATGGACGAAGATGGTATAATTGAAAATATTCATCATGACAAAGACAAACCAGGAGATACCACCCAAATCAAATTAGGCAATAAAAAAATCACCATCATCGACGATAACGACATCAATGGAACTAAAAAAGAAACCCATAAGAAAAGAAGTAGCGATAAATTCAATGGACATTTTGCCGGAATTGAGTTGGGCGTAAATGGATATTTATCTGCAAAAAACACCTTTGATGTGCCTGCCGGATATGATTATCTGAAATTAAAATATGAAAAATCAATCAATGTAAATTTCAATTTCTTCGATATTAACTTCAATCTTATTAAAAATCATTTTGGTTTGGTCACAGGTTTAGGCTTTCAATTTAACAACTATGTTTTTGATAAAAGCATCATTGTTAATCCCGATTCAGGCTTCTTTTATGGTTATAAAGACGGAGCCACTGACCGCACGAATTTCAAAAACCTGAAAAGTAAATTGGTGGTAAATTATCTTACCGTTCCATTATTTTTCGAATATCAAACCAATAATAAAAGCAAATGTAATAGCTTTCATATCGGAGCCGGAGGCGAATTGGGAATTAGAGTAGGCACTTATTTTAAACATACATTCGAATCAAACGATCAGTTCCATTTGATGAAAATATCTGATGATTTTTATGTTAATGATATTAAATTAGATGCCATGGTTCGTGTGGGTTGGAGTAAACTGAATTTATATGCCACTTATTCTTTACTTCCCCTCTTCAAAGATTTCAAAGGGCCACAACTATATCCTTTCACAGTGGGAGTTTCTCTTGGGGGCTGGTAAAAATTTCATTTTGTTTAGCTTGCAGAAAGCCATCTCTCAATGGGATGGCTTTTCTGTTAGAGAAAGAGAAAGAATGGTTCTAATAAATCACAACCTTCCCAACATATTTCAATTGGTCGTTTTTATTCAAAAAGAGCACATAGCAACCTTTTGCAATATCCCCACGATGAATAATCATATTGGAGTTATCGAATGAATATTCAGGTGCAGAATATCTGCCTAACATATCATATAATAAAGGCTTTGCATCCGCTAGATTCAAGATAGAATTAAGTCGTAAATCGTCATGAAAAGGATTAGGATACAAGTCAAATTCATTGTTCCAGGTTGACGAAACGATATTGAGTTTTATTTCATCAGAATTATAACATCCGTAATTGTCATACACTGTAACTATGATGGTGGCAATTCCCAAAGGATAGTCCCATGCATGTATTTGAATCGCTTCGGTTGTTGCACCCGTACTCCAGTGATAGGATGCATATCCTGCGCCTGCATCCAGCATCAATGAATCATATGATGAGAGCATCATATCGGAACCCAGATTTACCTCTGGCAAAGGATGCATGTCGACATGGATGGTATCGAAGTTATTGCAACCATATTGATCGGTGATTTTTACAAAATAATCACCTGAAGTCGAAACCGGAAAATATTGATTCAGTCCCATGCCATTGTTCCAGTCATAAGCCGAGTAACCCGTGCCTGCATTGAGGACAAGACTATTTCCACAGGCTGATAAATCGTTTCCAAGATTTATTACAGGCATGGCATGTATATTCACTAAAATGGTATCTCTGGCGGAACATCCGTTCGAATCCACTACATATACAAAATAAGTTCCCGGATTTGCAACCAAAAGATTAGGATTAAACGACAAGCCATTGTTCCAGTTATAGGTGCTAAATCCTGCACCTGCATGCAACATCATGGTATTTCCACATAAATTCGTATCGGGTCCAAGGTTCACATTCGGATTTGGGTGAAATAAAATGTGAATGGTATCCCCTCCAATGCAGCCGAAATTATCATGAACCACAACAGAGTAAGTGCCGGTGTTGTGTGCATATACCGTTTGGACAGTTGAGCTGTCACTCCATTGATAAGATGTGAAACCTGCTCCTGCATTCAGTGTATCCACCTGTCCATCGCAAAATTGTGCATCGGGACCAAAATCCACATGTGGCGTAGGATGTATGGTAATATGCACAGGATTTGAGGTTACCTCACAGCTCGTAAGAAAATTAGTTACCGTCACAGTATAGGTGCCACTATCGGCAACATGTATGGTTTGCGTAGTTTCTCCGGTCGACCAATGGTAAGAAGCATTGTAGGTCACCCATAAAGAAACCGTATCCCCCTGACAAACAGCAGTGGAAGGCGTGGTTACAATGGTTGCCGAAACGGCTGTGCTGGTAATAATAATAGGCGTTCCACTTGTTGAACCTATCGTAGCCGGATTATCGGCAACTACTCTAACACGATAATTCACTCCAAAAGCGGTGCTCGAAGGGATGGTGCCTGCAATAATTCCCGAATTTATTGGCATTGAGCCAATGGTCACCGGGCTACCGAAATTACCCAATCCGTCCGAAAGTTGAGCCGTAAAATTACAGCCTAAAGGAAATGTCCCAGTTGAAGTGTATTGAACAATTAAATTTCCACCCGCACAAAAGGAGGTTTGAACAGGCGAACTGGTGGTTATGGTATTTTGCCCAAATGCATGTATTGACAAGATTAGGGCAGCAAAAAAATTAAGAAATGAAATTATTTTCATCTTTTTATAAGTTTAATTTAATCTTTGAACAATTCCGAAATATAATTTATGCAAAATGAAAAGAAAAAATCCGTAAATCAATCTGTTAAAATACAATGATTTAAAGATTTCACCAAGGTGTTCCAATTAACAAAATCCTACTCGAAATGACAAAAGATATTGAATATCAAAAATAAATAAAAAAACAATGAAAACTTCAAAATTATGATTTTAAGAAGAAATATTTTTCGGAAATGATATTTTCAAAGTAACTTGATGACTTGAAGCCGTTATTCGTGGTTCTGCTTACTGTCCCGTCTAAGTCGTTTCTATCTTAAAAAGGCTTAGCTTGATTTGAAAATCGTTTTTCAAAGTATAAATTCATTATATTATGGCTCTTGCAATATCTGCCGAAATTATTCAGTTTAAAACTGTAAAAATTGAACCCCCGAGACTGGAATCTCAGGTAACAGGGGCAATAAAATCTGAATCAGATAAATTGCTAAATTGGGAACTACGATGATTTCTTCCATAATGATGCTTGTTTTTTATGTTATTATTTAATTGAATATTTATAAATGAATTTTGAAAACCTCTTTGAAAATGATTTCTGACGACTGTAAAACGATTTCTGACGACTGTAAAATCATTTCTGACGACTGTAAAATCATTTCTGACGACTGATGCGTGACTAAATTTGATTCAGTTTTCATTCTTGACGCAAATTTTGTGACGTAATTAAACTCAGTTTTCATTTCTGACGCAAATTTTGTGACACTCGACGACTGGTGCGTCACAACCAACGATTCAGTTTTCATTTCTGACGCAAATTTCGCCACAACTGAAGACTGATAGGCCACAGCCGACGACTCAAAAGCCATAAAATTAGTGAGGTTTTTGGCATAACAAAAGCCAAAACTAATGTTGTAAGTGTCAATAGTTATGTTAGATGGGTGGAATTCTCCGTGATTCGTAATGTTGCTACAGGATATATTTAGCGGAGTTGATGCCTTAAAACAGCCACCTAAAGTGGAAGATGGCAAATAATTAACAAAATTAAGAGAAGGATGAAAAGTATGAATTAGGCAATAGTTTCCTTGAGCGTTGATAAACGTTCTTTGAAAAGAAAGGATATTATATGTGAAATTAAATTGAAACTTTTTTTTATTCTGGGAAACAATTTGGCTAAAGCTAGTCCTGTATCATCCTTCATAACGGCAATGAAATCAACCCATCACCACATTAGCATATCAGCACATCACAACATCCCCACATTTTTATTACTTTTGTGCTTTATTTTTCAACCCTATGAAGGTAAACATTATCAATACATCGCATCATCCGCTTCCTGCTTACGAAACTGTGGCGTCTGCCGGAATGGATTTAAGAGCAAATCTGGAAAGCCCAATTAACCTTAATCCTCTTGAAAGAGCTTTAATCCCAACGGGTTTGTTCATCGAACTGCCTGAAGGCTATGAAGCCCAGGTGCGTCCCCGTTCGGGACTTGCCATAAAAAAAGGCATCACCGTTTTAAACACTCCCGGCACTATCGATGCCGATTATCGTGGCGAAATCAAAGTCATTATCATCAACCTGTCGAACCAAGTGTTTGTGGTGGAAGATGGCGAGCGCATAGCCCAAATGATTGTCAGCTCACACGAAAGAGTGGAGTGGGAAGCTGTTGAGGAACTTAAACCCAGCGACAGAGGCGCAGGCGGATTTGGACATACCGGAAAACATTAACATCAGTAATTTATGAAAATCATCATCCCCATGGCAGGTTTGGGCAAACGCATGCGCCCTCACACCCTCACGATTCCGAAACCCCTTATTCGAATTGCCGGAAAACCCATAGTGCAGCGCTTGGTTGAAGACATCATCAAAGTGAGCAATGATGCTGTTGACGAAATCGCTTTTATTATTGGTGATTTCGGCAAAGAGGTAGAAGAACAGCTTCTCGCCATTGCTCAGGCAGTTGGTGCCAAAGGCAGCATCTATTATCAGGAAGAAGCGTTGGGCACGGCTCATGCCATTTTATGTGCTGAAGCTTCTCTCAAAGGCAATATTACGGTAGCTTTTGCCGATACACTTTTCAAAGCAAGTTTTCAGCTAAACCAGGAACTCGACAGCGTGATTTGGGTGCAGCGGGTGAAGAATCCCGAACTCTTCGGAGTGGTGAAAACCAACGACAAGGGCTGCATCACCGATTTTATCGAAAAGCCGGATATCTTTGTGAGCGATTTGGCTATCATTGGCATTTATTATTTTCGCTCAGGCGAATATCTGAAAGAGGAATTACAATTTCTTATCGATAATCATATAGTGGTAAATGGCGAATATCAACTCACCGATGCCCTTCAAAACATGATGAAAAATGGCACAACCTTTCATATCGATAGCGTTGACGAATGGCTCGATTGTGGAAATAAAGACGCAACCGTTTTCACACATCAGCGTATACTCGAACATCAGGGCAACACCCAACTAATCCCCGAAAACCTGAGTCTTAGCAATTCGAAAATAATTGAGCCCTGTTATATTGGGAATAATGTAAGTTTGAAAAATGCTACCATTGGTCCTTACGTTTCCATCGACGATAACTGTGTGTTAGAAGATGTCATCATCGAGAATAGTATGGTGGGTAAAAACAGCAAACTATTGCATGCTGAAATAAAAAATTCGATGTTAGGCAATAATATAGAGTATTCTGGCGTTAGTAATGACTTAAGTATTGGAGATTATTCAACTATCAGATGAAAAAACACCTCAGCATATTAATTTGTTTTGTTTTATTATGTGGAATGTGGTCGTGCAAAACCAACCCTTCGCATAAATCACCCAAAAAATCAGCCGATTCGGGCGCTGATCTTTTTAAATATAAATCCACCTCGCTCCTGATTGATGCAAGTCGCGCAAAAATCATAGGAAACGTTGCAGAAGCAATAGACTTATATAAAACTATAATTAAGAACGATCCTAAGAATTCGGTTGCCAGCTACGAATTGGCAAACCTTTATTATTCACAGAAAAGTTATCCCGAAGCTTTAGTCTATGCAAAGAAGGCAGTAGAGTATAATCCTGCTCAGGATTGGTATAGCTATTTGCTGGCAATGGTGTATAATAAAACAGGCAACTTTTCTGAGTCAACCAAACTCTATCAGAAGTTAGCAGAGAAAAATCCTTTTCAAACTCAATATCTCTACGAATGGGCTTATGCCTATCTTTATGAATCGAAATATAATGAAGCAATAAAGGTATATGATAAGATTGAAAAAATAACGGGTATTGATGAGCAAATAATCCTTCAAAAACAAAAACTGTATCTTCAACTCAATAAAGTGGATAAAGCAGCCGAGGAAATGACGAAACTTTGCTTGCAGTATCCAACAGAAGTCAGATATGTTTTGATGATAGCCGATATGTATGCCATTAACGAAATGCCCGATAAAGCTTTCGAATATTATAAAAAAGCACTGGCTATTGATTCCTTAAATCCATATATTCACTTATCTCTTTCCGACTTTTACAAGAAAAAAGGGGATACAAATAAATTTCTTGAAGAAATTCGCTATTGTTTTTCGAGTCCAAAACTAGACATTGATACGAAAATAAAAGTATTGGTTTCGTATTATACAGTGAGTGAAACCCAGACTAATCTTCGTTCACAAGCATATGAATTGTTGGACACATTAGTTAGAGTTCATCCAAACGATCCAAAAGGTTTTTCGATGTTGGGCGATTTTTTGCTCAGAGATAAAAAAGATGATGAAGCACGCAAAGTGTTCAGAAAAGTGATTTCCCTCGACAGTTCAAAATATATTGTCTGGGAACAACTTCTTTATCTTGATGCTTCTCTATTGGACGATACAGCTCTTTTGGAAGAAAGCAAAAAAACCATGGACTTGTTTCCCGAACAAGCAATGCCTTATTTGTTTTATGGTTCATCTATTTTGAGAAAAGGCAATTATGAAGAAGCTGCTTCGGTACTAAAAAAAGGAGTTTATTATGTTGCAGACAATAAAGAGCTTCAGTCACAGTTTTACACCTATTTGGGTGATGCGTATTATCAGTTGAAAAAGAACAGCGAATCGGATAAGGCTTACGATAAAGCACTTTCTTATGTCGCTGACAACCCTTATGTTTTAAACAATTACAGCTATTATCTTTCGTTGCGAAATGAAAAGCTTGACAAGGCTGAAGACATGGCAAAGAAAGCAAATGATTTGGTTAAGAACAATGCTTCTTATTTAGACACTTATGCGTGGGTGCTTTATAAAGAAAAGAAGAGCACCGAAGCCAAAGCAATAATTGAAAAGGCTTTACAAGCCGGTGGCGATAAAAATGCTGTGATTGTTGAACATTACGGAGATATTTTATTTGTCTCAGGTGAAAAAGAAAAAGCCTTTGTTCAATGGAATATTGCGAAGACATTAGGAAAAGCTTCCGATTTACTCGACAAGAAAATTAATGAAAGAAACCTCTTTGAATAAATATATGTTCATCAAAAACAAGCTTGTTTCTCTGTTTTTTCTTTTGCTGATTTTGATAGTTTTCTCTTGCAAAACCACTCAAAAAATCGAAAAACGAATCATAAAAGAACCACTTAAGAGCGATTCGGCAAACAGTTTTCTCTTTGAGAAGATTAAGAAGAACGAATTTAATTTCACCTGGCTTTCCTTTAAGTTCAATGCCGATCTCAACATTAATCAATCAAGTAAAAGCTTCAGTGGATTAATCAATATTAGAAAAGACAGCATCATTTGGGTTTCCATCACGAAAATGGGATTTGAAGTTGCCCGAATATTAATTACAGAAGACTCAGCAAAATTCATGAATCGTATCGAATCAACCTATTTTGTTGGTGATTTCACACTAATAAATTCATTTACCAATACCGTTTTCGATTTTAATATGTTGCAATCATTGATTATTGGAAATGATTTTTCTTATTATGATACCGATAAATTTAAAGCTTCTTTCAATGATGATCAGTATAAGCTTTCGACTATTGGCAGGATGAAACTGAAAAAACATATCAAAAACGAAAAGGAAAAAAATAAAGTTTTGGTTCAGGACATTTGGCTCGAACCAGGAACATTTAAAATAAACCGGGTAAAAGTAAAAGAGATAAAAGAAAAAAGAAGCTTAGATGTGATGTATTCTATTTACTTAGCTGTCGAAAATCAATTATTCCCCACTCGTGCGGTGTATGATATTTCAGCCGAAACACCATTTGTTCTCACATTAGAATATTCAAGAGTTAGGGTGAACGAAGTTCAGTCTATCCCTTTTCGAATTCCACAGAAATATACAAAGCTGAATACTTTTAGCTTAGGAACAGATTAAATATTTAATATGAATATTATTGAATTAATGTCTCCTGCGGGTTCTTTCGAATCATTGATGGCTGCCATTCAGGGAGGCGCCAATTCGGTGTATTTTGGTATTGAGCATTTGAACATGCGTTCGCGCTCTTCGGCAAACTTCACGATTAAAGATTTATCGACTATCACCCAGATTTGCAAGGAAAATGGAATTAAAACGTATTTAACCTTAAATACGATTCTTTACGATAATGAGTTAAGCCTGATGCATACTATTGTTGATGAAGCAGTGAATAATAACATTACAGCTATCATTGCTTCTGATATTTCAGTGCTTCAGTATGCACGTTTAAAAAACATTGATATTCATATTTCCACACAATGTAATATTACAAATATCGATGCTGTCAGGTTTTATGCACTCTTTGCCGACGTAATGGTGACTGCACGTGAATTATCACTAACACAGGTAAAAGACCTCACCCAGACCATTCAAAAAGAAAACATCACAGGTCCTTCCGGCAATCTGGTGAAGATAGAAGCCTTTGCTCATGGAGCGCTTTGCATGGCGGTTTCAGGGAAGTGCTATCTGAGTCTCGACACCTATAACTATTCAGCTAATCGTGGAGCCTGCCTTCAGCTTTGCCGCCGTTCTTATTCGGTTACCGACAAAGAAGAAGGAACCCAGCTCGAAATAGACAATCAGTATATTATGTCGCCCAAAGACCTTTGCACCATTGGGTTTTTAGATAAAATGATTGATGCCGGCATCAGTGTTTTTAAAATTGAAGGCAGAGGCCGTTCGCCCGAATATGTTAAAACTGTCACCCGTTGCTATAGGACTGCCCTCAATGCAATTCAAACCGGAACCTATGATCAGGAACTTATTGACCAACTGACTGAAGAACTGAAAACCGTTTATAACCGCGGATTTTGGGAAGGATATTATTTAGGAAAAAAAATGGGCGAATGGGCTGAACGTTATGGTTCGGTGGCTACTCAAAAAAAGATTTTCGTGGGCACCATCACCAATTATTTTAACAAAATCGGGGTTGCTGAAGTTAAGATTGAAACCAACGACTTAGCGATTGGAGATAAAATTGTGGTCTTAGGTCCCACCACAGGTGTTTATGAAGGTACCATCAAAGAACTTCGCGTCAATCTAAGCCAAACTCAATCGGTTAAAAAGGGAGATGTTTGTTCAATACCGGTGCAAAAATTGGTTCGCAGGCAGGATAAGCTTTACAAGATTATTCCTTCCGATTTAGAGACGCTTTAATTTAAAGTCTTTATTCACCATAAATATTCCCGTAAAGATCAGTATTGCGGCAATAATTTTATACAATTCAAGGCTTTCTTTTGCTGTGAATAAGGCTATCAAGGAAGCTATCACGGGTTGTATATAAATATAATAGCCCGTGACGGTTGCACTGAGGTGTTTCAAGGCGAAAATAGTAAGCAAATAGGTGATAAAGGTGCTCACAAATATCACATAAGCCAGCGAAAACCACAATTCTGTAGGAACAAATTGCCATTTAATTTCAGTTACAGAACTTGCCGAAAAAGGAATAATAAATAGAAAACCAAACAAAAACACCCAACTCATTACCGTGATGGGTTTATATTTGTTCATCAAGGGTTTGGCAAACACCAGATAGAAACTATAGGAAATAATATTGATGAAAATAAAAAGGTTTCCCAGGCTGGTGTCTGACGAAAAATCCATTTGCCTTCCGGTCGTAATCAGCAAATAAGCGCCCATGGCGCCCAACAAAACTCCCATAGCTTTAGTCCAACTGATGCGTTCTTTAATAAAGAGAGAAGCAAACAACATCACCAGTATCGGGCTCGACGAATGTATGATGGCTGCATTCACCGGTGTGGTAAAGCTCAATCCCTTAAAGAAAAACAACTGATTAACACTGATTCCACACAAACCACAAATGGCTAAACGCAGCAAATCTTT
>JBAWXL010000055.1:0-20439 GCA_037144095.1 Bacteroidota bacterium | reverse complement strand
ACATGCCCAATCAAGATAAGCTGACAAGTCGTTCCAATTTAAAAAATTGCAAGCTCTGGTTGAAGCATCATCCTCATTATTATATATAGTATCGGCATCATAATTACAGGCGTAAACCGCAGGAGAAGTTCCATTTGAAGGATATTTAATTACAATTCCATTTCTTGCTGAACCAAAAGAAGACATTGCCAGTGTATTTGCAGGAGAAGCCGGTGACACAGCTGTATGTACATATTGTTGTTGAAATGTTAAACTATTTAGAAAACACATGTATTGCTGCTGACTAATTTCATATTTCATGCAGTAAAATGCGCTACAACCTTTTGGATATGAAGCAGGGATATTTCCTTCTGGAGGGTAGGTTCCTCCAGCAAACAATTGGGAAGCTAATGCACCTGAATCTATAGCATTTTCACTTTGAATAAAAAATGAAGAGGAATCACACCCGCGTCGGAATGAATTAATCGACAGACTATCTCCTAAATAAAAAGTACTCTCTGGTATATATACCATTTCAATAGCATGAATATCTACTTTTTGTGTTCCATAAGGCAAAAGGGATGATAATTTCAGAATTATATAACCTGAAACTTTTCCGCTACCCTGATAATGTCGTTTTATAAAAATTCCTTTCGCATCGGAAGCAGTTTCAATATCGAGACTATCGGAAAAAGAATAGTCAGTAAATACATTGCTTACATCACAATGAAAAACTTCTCCTTGAATATTTATTCTTTTCACAAAGAGCCAAATCGCATCGTGGTTATTTGGAGAGCATACTCCTTCTAGTTTCCAACTATTCTCCCATCTAATAATGCATCGAATGGTCTGCTGATCTAGTAAAATTGTACTATCTATCTGTACATTATTGGATGATACCCTTTGAAAAGGTATTATTAATAATAGTAGAAAAGATATATAAAATGCAATTCTATGCATCTAGTTTTTGATAAAGCGTTTTGTAACTATTGAATTATTCCTAATCAGTTTAATAATATACAACCCCGGAACTAAAGCGCTCACATCAATTTCTGAAGATTTGAGTAGAACAGGCTTCATCATTATACTTCCTTCAGCATTTACAACTTCAACTTCATCTCCGTTTTCAATTCCTTTAATATATAAGATAGATGTAATTGGATTGGGATATATATTAATTTGATTTTCCTGATTCAATAGATTAACAACATCATGAAAAATGTGAGCATTCACAAAAACAGTATCGTAGGCAATTAAAACATTGGATTGACAAGAAAGGACAACATACTCGTTGTAATCAACATAGGATTTAAGCAACAGAGGATAGGCATTACTGATGTCTAAGTTCAAGCCATTTAGCAAAGCATGGATTTTATTAGTATCTGATACCTTTGCAATTGAATATTCAAGTGTTAAACTAGGAGAATCGATATCATCAAACACATTAGCTATGCTCATTGACTGTGAAAGATGAGTTTCATTGAAAATAATATTAGGCAGAGGATTAGAAACAAAAGGAGCATAGTCGATAGTGAGGTTATCAATACAAAAATAAGCTGGAGTATTCATTCCCCATGTGCTATTGTCTGTTGAACTTAGTAAAAAGCCAATGCTATCAATTTTTCCAAAAGAAGATAAATCAATCCAAGTCCATTCTTTAATTATATAGTCTAAAGCATTGTTTGCAAATCGATAATCGGCAAGATAAAAAGGAATGGTATCAGGTGCTTGAGGATAATGGTATCCGATAATGGATAGTTTAAACCAGTCGGTATCATTACCACTTACTCCTCCAAACTTTTTGCTATAGGGGTCTCCATTTAATATACTCATATAAGCATAAGTAGAATTTGTAAGGTACATCCCCTTTGCATATCCATTAGTCGTTTGGTTATTTACCTTAGCAATTGGTTCAGCATAAACATAACTAATACCATAATTTGAAGAACCCATAACACCTTTTCCTTTAATGCAACTATATTGATTAGAATAAGTAGCAGTAATAGTATCCTTCATATTAGAATATGCAAAACCACTCCATGAGAGGAAAGTAGTATCATATACATTAATAAAATTATACGCTCCGGAAATAAAACCTCCCGATAAATCGCTGCCATTCCAATAGCTATCAGGAGCAAGTGTGAGGTTTTGAAAATCTGACACAGTTTGGGCATTGGTGTTTTTAGATGTTAATCCCAAAACCATAATCAAAGAAAGAATGACAAAAAAGACTTTTTTCATAAAGATATATTTCAAGTTACAAATTCTTACTAACTCAAAACAAACGGGAAATCTTCAGAATAAATTTTCGTTAGATTATTTATTCTCAGCCTTTCACCCGAAAGCATTGAATCTATAAATGTATTGGCAGGTCTTCTGACTTACTCCCTTTTTAATTGCCTTCCCAACCAAATGAAAATGATAAGTGGCAAAAATTATTAAAAAGTTAAAGAGCTTACAGCAGCGGGTACTGTTCAGGTATTTCACCTGATTCCCTATTAAGATTAAAATTGAAAATTAATCTTCACCAATGCGCTGCAAAATTAAAGAAAATATATTAAGTATCACTAATAAAATGAAATAAATACAATTAATTATTAGCTAACTCTTAGACGTCTGCCAGCTCTGATCACACTTTTCTTAGTTAAGCGATTAATTTTACGCAAGTTTGCAACTGAAGTTCTAAATTTCGCAGCAATTCCTGAAAGAGTATCGCCAGATTTAACTTTATAATATTTCGCGTTTTTTAAAGATTGAATGCTTTTTCTATAATTAAAATATTCTTTTGTTAGATATAAAGTATCGGAAATAAGTTTTCTTTGCTGGAAGTTAACTATTTGTTCAGGATTTATTGGACTTCCCAAATATCTAATTTCAAAATGTAAGTGACTACCCCTCGAACGTCCTGTATTCCCACCTAAGGCAATTACATCTCCAGCCCTGACCTCCTGATTAGTATCGACTAATATTTTTGATAAGTGGGCATACAAAGTTTCGAGACCATTTGGATGTCGAACAACTATAACATATCCATACGAACGACTTCGTTTTGTAATTCTTATTTTACCATCAAAGGCACATCGGACAGAGTCGCCTGTTGCAAGATTTATATCTGTTCCATAATGATAACGGTACCTCCTCATACCAAACTGTGAAGTAACTTGTCCATCAAATGGATTAACGAAAAAGTGTTTAATGTTATCTGCTAAAATTAAAATAGTAGTGTCCGCTTTATTAGAAAAATCAATTTTGGGATAGTGAGTATTTTCATTATCCCAACTCAAATATACAGAATCAGAAGGATGTTCCATTAAAATATCTTCGTAATCAACCTCTGAAGAATCTTTCGAAAATAAAAATGCAAGTGAATCTGTGAAATCGTAAAAGTTAGATACAATATCTATACTATCGTTCAGACTTTCAAAAATTAACGAATCAGGATTATCAGGATAATTTTGAGCATTTGCGGAAAATGGCACCCAAAGCACCGTAACAGCAAATAAGGAAAAAGTAAGTTTTATGAATTTAGCAAACATTATATTCGAATAAAAAGTTTTCTCAAAATTACTGTTTATTACGGAATCATCGTTATCTTTGTGCCAAAAAATAATAGGTTTAATTTAATTTAACATTAGGTAATTGAAAATGACTGTAACCAAAGTGAATAAATCATCGTTAAAAAATAATTCGAATTAATTTTGACAAACATTTGCTTGCGTAAAAAAAATATCTAATTTTACTCTTTTAAAAAAAACAATAAAACATATGAAACTCTTCAAAAAGTGGCTGATTTTTCCTCTGATTATTCTTTTAATGTTTGGGACATTAGAAATATTTACTTCATGTTCGCATTCATATTCTAATTATAAAAAGCTCTCATATAAGCGAAGAGCAAGTGGAAGCACTGGATATTCAGGTCAATATCAAAAGAAATTACGTAGAAGTTCGATTTCTATTCATCAGAATTATGTCATTAAAAATAAAAGAAGAACTTCTTACCATTATTAAAATAAAAAAGGGGCAAAAGCCTCTTTTTTATTCGTAAAAACTTTCTTTTCCCGTATAATTTAGCTTTTCCTTTGCCTGTTCTTCTGAAAAAAGAAAATATTTCACTATTGCAGAAGCACATTTTTCATTCACTGAATTATACAATTCTGATTCTATTGTTGCAATTTTCCTGTTGATTTCTTTCACCCAGGCATGTATGGTTATTTCGCCTTGATCAACATGAACTGGTTTTAAAAATTTTATTTCCATCGACATGGTAACTCCACTTGTTTGTGCTTTGGTATTCACTACCCAACCCGATATTTCATCTAATAAAGTGGCTTGAATGCCTCCATGTAATACATTCAAATATCCTTCAAATTGATGCGAAGGTATCCATTTTGCAATTAGTTTTTCGCCATCATTATAAAATTCCATTTTCAGTCCTAATATATTATCTGGCGAACAACCGAAACAATTATAACTTTTGAATCGTGTGTAAGGATTTTTAAGCTTTTTCATCTTTTATGAATTTAATAATTTCTCAACAGAAGCAATGTTTATCTTATTCAGAACATTTTTTCCTTCGGCTGTATAAAGATATTCAATTTCTGATGCATACATTTTTACTATAGCCGGTCGTACCATTTTCATTGTGCTATTGATGGTATGATTTTTCTCGCTGAATTCATCTTCAAGAATAATAAAAGCGGCCGGAAGCCATCGCTCAGGGAATTTTCCCTGATGAACTCCATCACCTTTATACTGATTCATTTCATTTTTTATCACCTCAATTACTTGCTCCGGAGTCGGAGAGGAATGATGTAAATTGAGTTTTTTAAGTTTTGTAGCATTGGGTACAATCAAAGCAATAGTATAGGGATGCTGATTATTATACAGCATAATTTGATGAATAATTGGAGAATGCTCTGTTATATGTTCTTCAATAGCTTCGGGACTAAATTTTTCGCCATCGCTGCTAATCAAAAGACTTTTAAATCTACCACTTATTACCAAAAATCCATCTCTGTCAAAATAACCTAAATCGCCTGTATATAATTTTCCTTCTTTAATTGTTTGAGCTGTGGTTTGTGGATTATTCCAATAAGCTTTCATAACATTATCACCTTTCACCACTATTTCACCAATAATTTCAGAAGGGAGCTCATTTCCTGATTCATCGCAAATTATACATTCGATGCCTTGTGCAATTTTACCTGAAGTTCCCAGTTTATGGTTTTTAGGTGAATTGCACGAAATTACCGGAGCTGCTTCTGTTAATCCAAAACCCTGATACATTGGAATGCCAATGGCATAAAAGAAATTTTGTAAATCGATATCCAATAAGGCTGCGCCTCCAACAAAAAACGCCAATCGTCCACCAAATGCTTCTCTTATTTTTTTGAAAAGAAGAGCATCATATAATTTAAGTTGTGGTTTTAAAATACTGCGCCATCCTTTGCCTTTGTTTAAACCATTTCCATTATAAGCATAAGCCGTTTTTAACGCTAAATTCAATAGAGTAGTGGCAAACTTCCCTCTTTGCTCAATACCGGAAACTATATTGTTACGAAAATTCTTTGCCAATGCTGGCACACTTAAAATAAAATGAGGACGAATTTCTTTAATATTTTTCGGAATATTCCTTAGGGTTTCAATGGCAGTTTTCCCTTGTTGTACACAGGCAATGGCTGCTCCTTTAGATAAAACAGTGTAAATGCCAACCGTGTGAGCAAAAGAATGATCCCAAGGAAGTAATAACAAGGTAACATACCACTCAGGAACATAAAATAAAGAACTGCAATGTGCAATGTTTGAAATGTAGTTTTTATGGGTGAGCATGATTCCTTTTGGGTCTGCTGTGGTACCCGAAGTATAGCTTATAGTTGCCAAGTCATCAGGCAATATCATAGAAGTGACTGATTCGATAGTTTCGGGATGATCTTTCAAAAATAATCGTCCCTGAGTTATAATCTCATTATACGAAATATGATTATCAACAGTTGAATTGCCATCAATCATTACGATTTGCAAATAATCAGGAATTCTATTAATTATAGATTCAATTTTAGGATACTGATAGGTAGATATCAGCAACATCCTGGCACCTGAATGAATCAGACGAAACAAAATATCTTCCCCTTCCTCCAATTTAACTGAAAGCGGAACACAAGCAGCTCCACACATAAAAAGTCCTAATTCGGAAATCACCCACTGGCTTTTCCCTTCAGAAAGTAATGCAATTCGGTCACCGGATTGTATGCTCATACTGTAAAGTCCATTTGCAAAATCAATTGCAGCGGAATTCAAATCACGGTATGTTATACCACAATAAGAACCGTTCAAATGTTCCCACAATGCAATATTATCGGGAAAAGCAAGGGCTGTTTGCTTAAAAAGTTGTGGAATACTGTTTACATTATTACTCATCGTCTGTTTTTTATATGAAGCATTATCCGGTTAAATTGCGAAAGCATTACTCCAACAATCACAATGGCGATTCCCATCACTTTAATAAAAGTAAATTGTTCGTGCAGAATAAGAAAAGAAAAAAAAGCAGTGGCAACGGGTATGATATTGGTGAAAATGTTCGACCGACTTGCACCCAGATGCCTAACTACGGAAACATACATGATGAAGGCAAGAGAAGAAGCGAAAATGGCCAGAAAAACAATTATTCCCCACACTTTTACATCAAATGGAATGTCGAGAAAATGCTTGGCATCGAAGATAAAAAATAAAGGCAAAAAATACAAACCTCCTAACAAATTTTGAAACCCAATGATGGTGAGTGAAGAAAATTTATTGGAAAGTTTTTTCATGATAATGGTGCTAATGATGGCTGCGAAAACCGCAAAGAAAAGAAATGCTATGCCTTTTGGACTGGCTGCAAGTGTGAAATCTTTTCCCATTAGCATGATGATAATGCCCGAAAATGAAATAAAAATGCCCGTAATGTTTAGCCACGAAAGTTTTTCTTTCAGCATATAAAAAGCGGCAATAGGAGTGAGGAGAGGAATGGTGGCGATGATGACGGCACTGATGGTTGAGGATGTTTCTAAAATGCCATAATTTTCGCCTATGAAATAGCAAAATGGTTCGAAAAGTGCCGAAAGCATTAGCCATAAAAAATCTTTCAATTCTATATGTTCGTGGCGGCGATGAATGAAAATCAGCGGAATCAGAATGGCTGATGATATCAACATTCTGATGAAAATGATGGTTACGGGAGTGTAAACGTCTAAAACAATACGCGAAAAAACAAACGATAAACCCCATATCAACATGCAGGCAACAGCAAAGAAATAGATGATGGGGAGTTTTTTGTCTTTCATTTTAAGATTTGTATGTCCGACAAAAGTAATAATTTAAGCTAAATCTAGACTATAAACCGTTTAGACTTTTATGGGGTTAGACTATTAGGAAATTACAAAATGATAGAATTGAGATAAAAGGTGGGAAGACTGCAGGGGAATAAAGTGTAAAGTAACTTCAATTTTCCAGCTTTAAGTATTCAACCTAATATTTATTTTCCTCATAATCAGCATATCATTATCCTTTGAGATAGATTTTGATTTTAAATTTCGTTATATCAAATTGTTTTTATAATTTCGCGACCTAAATGGCGAGGTAGCTCAGTAGGTTAGAGCGTCGGATTCATAACCCGGAGGTCACGTGTTCAACTCTCGTCCTCGCTACAAATTTCAAAGTTCTTCTATTTTTATGGCGAGGTAGCTCAGCTGGTTAGAGCGTCGGATTCATAACCCGGAGGTCACGAGTTCAACTCTCGTCCTCGCTACAAATTTCAAAGTTTTTCGGTTCTGAATCTTTTTCATTCCTTCATGTTTCATTTTCTTTTACTTTTGTATGCTAAACAGACGGATTAAAACGTATTATTCATCACTACATTAATTTGAAATGAAATTCATAACATACATTTTTCTTTCATTGCTGCTTGCAGTTTCTTATTGCACTTTTTCTCAACAAGTGTCTTATCATAAATTTGTTGTTTTCTTCAAAGATAAACATCTAACACCCTATCAATTAAATCACCCTGCTGATTTTCTTTCTCAAGCAGCTATTGATAGACGTGCTCGCCAAAATATATCTCTTGATTCAACAGATTTACCTGTAAATCCAGTTTATTTAGACAGTATCGCCCAAACAGGGGCTTTGATTCTCAACTATTCAAAATGGTTTAATTCGACTACTTTTTATACGACTGATAGTGTAGTTTTACAAAAGATATTTGCTTTTCCTTTTGTGAAAACCATACAGAATGTGGCAAAATACAAGAAGGAGTTTAAAGTTGGTAACCAAAATGGCTTGGATAAATCCACTTTTATTCCTCACGACAGGAATACCGATTTGCAAGGATTCAATAGTGATGTGAACAATAAGAGTTTAAGTGAAGGAAGGGATGATTATGGTTTGGGATACCGACAAATCAGTATGGCAGGAGGTAACTATTTACATGATATTGGTTTTCAGGGTCAGGGTATGACCATCGCCATATTGGATGCAGGTTTTTGGGGTGTCGACACTTTAAATGCTTTCGATAGTTTGTGGATGAATGCACAGATAAAAGGCACCCGCGATTTTGTTGAGCCAGGCGGAGGGGTTTTCAATCAATCTACCCATGGAATGATGGTATTATCGCTAATGGGGGCCAATCTTCCTGGAAAGCTTGTCGGGACAGCCCCTAAGGCTTCCTTTTGGTTAATTCGCACAGAGGAAGGCGCCACTGAAAACATCATTGAAGAATATAATTGGGCAGCCGGAGCTGAATTTGCCGATAGTGTTGGGGCTGATGTGATCAACTCTTCATTAGGGTACACCACTTTTGATGATTCTACTCAAAACCATACGTATTCTCAGATGGATGGCAATACCACTGCGGTTACCATTGCAGCCGATATGGCTGCCTCTAAAGGTTTATTGGTAGTGAACAGTGCTGGCAATTCGGGGACAAATAGCTGGCATTACATCAGTGCACCAGCCGATGCAGATAGCATTTTAACTGTTGGAGCCGTTGATAAAAATCGAAAATATGCCATCTTTAGTTCAAAAGGACCGAGCTACGATGGAAGAGTGAAACCAAATGTTTGCACAATGGGCTTTGCTGCTTTTGTTGCCAACTCGGTGGGTGGTGTCACTTCCGGCAATGGGACTTCGTTTGCTTCCCCTATTATGGCTGGCATGGCAACTTGTTTGTGGCAGGCACATCCCAACTGTAGCCGAATGGATATTATTCGTGCCATTGAGCAAAGCAGCGACCAATACACTTCTCCTGATACGCTGGAGGGCTATGGCATTCCGAATATGGTTGTTGCACATCTTATTTTATCAGATATCCCGATTTCTAATATTGATGTCGAAAACCAGTTTAATGTTTTCCCTAATCCATTTATCAATGATGTAAATATCTTTTTTCGTTCATCTGATAGCCAACAAGTTTTGATTGAAATTTACGACATGAATTGTCGGCAGGTGTTCAGAAGCACTGATATAAATCGCCTTTCGGGCATGAATTCATATCATATTGTTGGTTTAGATGAACTAAACAAAGGTATATATTCAGTAATCCTCACCAGCGGAAAACTGCGAACCATAAAGAAGATTTTTAAACTTTAATGGCTCTATTCTAATATATGGTTGTAAGTTTATAAATATGCCCTATTGTCAATAAGTTCTAAACTGTTTAATGTGGATGTCCATTTTCTTTTCGTCGGACATCTATAAGTCCTTTCCGATTGGTTTTCTATAAATTCCTGTAATAATTTTCAATATTTGTATATGTTCCCCAAGCTTTTCGGTTTTGCTCCATTCTTTGACGTATGTGAACATTTTTATTTGCAACAAATTTAGTCACTTCTATAAGGGCAAACCAATTGGAATAGTTTTGTAAATATTTTGTTGAAACTCCTCTTAATCTATGATTAACAATGTCTTTCATCCTTGATGCCATATTATTTACATTTTGAACATGATAATCACCGCCTGCTGTATATTTAGACGCTTTAAAGTTAACATGCTTGATGTTTCCTGATTTGGCAAAGGCTGATATATTCTATGTTTATCAGAAACCAATGTACAAGAACTATTGAATTTTCCACCTACCTTGCGTTCAATATCTGATTTAGTAATCCTTCCGATTTTTGCAACAGACAAGTCTTTATTTGATTCTCGGTCTGCTGTTACTAATAATTTAACTTGAAACTTATTATCCCCTTGTCTTTTTGAGCTTCCTTGTTTGCGGGAATATTTAAGTCCTTGTCTCCCTTTTTGACTGTACAAAAACCAAATGTCATCTATTTCTGTAATTCCATTAAAGGCTTCTGTATTGGCATTTAGCCCACTTAAAATTTTATGCCTCCAATCAAAAGCTGTTTGAATCGAGATGCCTATTTGTTTTGCGATTATATGGATTGGAAGATATTGTTGAAACATCAATGTCCAATATTCCTCAAATTTGACAATCTTTTTTATTCCATGGAAACTTGTCCAAGAATTGCTTGTGAAAGTCATATAACATACTTTACATTTGTATCTCTGACTATCACTCCGATGTCCATTCTTAAGAATTAGACTTGATGAACAATATGGACATGAATCAACAGGAGCAGTGTTAATCGTTATGTTACTTTTCATATTAACTTGGTGTAATTCTTTTAAAATTAAAATCTTGTCATTTTTTTCCAATAAATTAAATAACTCTATAATCTGATCTTGTATTGCCATCTCTTGTGAATTTGACAACAAAGATAGGTGTTTTTAAACAATCAACCATATATTAGAATAGAGCGACTTTAATTAATCCCGGAATTCGCAAATATTCATTTTCCTTGGTCAACTGTCCATTGTCAATTCCTCAGTTTTCTTCGTTAAATTCTTCTTGGATTTCTTGTTTTTGTTGAGCATAATGCTTTTCTACTAAGGGTTTCGCTTCAGCAACTTTAATAGGTCTTCCCATGAATTCTGTGCCTTGGAGCGCGCTGATTGCGGCTTTGGCATGATCATCCCAGGTCATTTCAACAAAGCCAAAACCTTTGCTGCGTTGCCAACGTTGATTGATGACTACTTTTGCTGCATCCACGTCACCGTATGATTCAAATAATAATCTGAGGTCTTCGTTAGATGTGTTAAAACTTAAATTGCCAACATAAATGTTCATGATAAAATAAATTTAAATGATTAATAATTTAGTCTCAAAGGAGGCTTTATGGTGCTTGGATGAAGCCCTTTAATGCATCCATTGTAATTTTGGAACAAAAATAATAAAATAATCATTTGCTGTCGCATTTTTTAGATTTTTTTTGAGAAGGGGAGGTAGACGAATGTAGTAGTTCTTTAAATTTGGCATTGGTAAATACCTTTTTCTCTAAATTAATATGCTAGTTAAATCTATATAAATAGTTCTAAATGAGTTTGAATAATATGTTAGACAGGTAATCATTTTCAATTTAGCTTGATTACGTAAATGATAAATAACTAATTTTGCTTTTTTAAAATTTGCAATAATCAAACTATATGAAAGTACTTCTTGTTGAAGACGAACCAAATGTTTCTGCTTTTATCAAAAAGGGATTAGAAGAACAATCCTTTTTTGTGACGGTGGCTTTTGATGGCTATACAGGCAAAAAATTAGCACTTCAGGAAGAGTATGACCTTATCCTTTTAGATGTGATACTTCCTCAAATTAATGGTATTGAGCTATGTAAATTAATAAGAAGTAACAATTTAGATACTCCTATTTTAATGCTTTCCGCTTTGGGTTCGACCGACGATATTGTTTCAGGATTAGACAATGGAGCAGATGATTATTTGAATAAACCGTTTAAATTTAAAGAATTACTTTCCAGAATTAATGCCTTATTGAGAAGGCATCAAAACCGATTGACAAACCCTATCTTAAAGATTGCTGATCTGGAAATAAATGAATTCACAAAGGAAGTTTACCGTAATGGAAAACTAATAAAACTAACGCCAAAAGAGTTTTTCCTTTTACAATATTTTGTTCAGAACAAAGGTGTTTTAAAGTCTCGTACCCAAATATTAGAGGCTGTTTGGGAAAATGCTTATGGCACGAATTCAAACATTGTGGATGTGTATGTGAACTATTTGAGGAATAAGATTGATAAAGATTTCTCTCCAAAATTGATTCATACTTCATCAGGCATGGGTTATATTTTTAAAGAAGGCGAATAATGAAAATACAGACGAAGTTAACATTGCTATTTACCATCATTATAGCCATTTTACTCATTGTGCTGAATTTATATATTTATTCAATAAGCAAGTCATACGCATCAAGCGATTTCTATAACCAATTGCGTGAACGCACCTATGCAACAGCTAATGTTTATCTGGAAGAGGATGAAGTGAGCAAAAGTATTTTTTTGGTTTTTTTGAAAAAGAATCTCGAAAAACTACCCGGAGAATTGATACGTATATATGATATAAAAAATCAGCCGGCATTTATTACAGATTCTACTTTGCCTAATTTTCCTGTAACTATCATCAACAGTACACGGAATGAAAAAATATATAAATCAAAGATAAATGACACTTATATATATGGTATATATTATAATGATAACCAGGGCGATTTTGTAATACTAATTTCTGCTATTGATAAAATCGGGGATGAGAAGTTGATTAACCTGCGCAACGTTTTGATCATAGGATTTTTCTTTAGTATCATCATTGTGTTTTTTCTGGGAAGGTTTTTCACTAAGAAAATGCTAAAACCTGTTAGCGAAATTAACAGGCAGGTTAATAAAATAACAGAAACCAACCTGCATTTGCGTTTGAACGAAGGAAACAGGAAAGACGAACTTTCTGAACTTGCTATGACTTTTAATAACATGTTAACCCGAATTGAAAACGCTTTTGAACTGCAGCAAAATTTTGTTGCAAATGCTTCCCACGAATTGCGTACTCCCCTAACTTCAATAATTGGGAATATTGAAGTTACACTTTCAAGACCGAGGGTTGATGAAGAATATAAGACGACCCTAAAAACCGTGTTGGATGAAGCTGAACAACTACATAAACTGAGTGATGGATTGCTCAATATTGCCCAGGCGAGTTTTGATTTGGAGAGCATGAAAATGGAAGATATTCGCTTAGACGAATTGCTTGAATATGCGAAAGACAATGTCCAAAAACAGATACCTCAAAGTAACATGGAATTGAACTACGAACACATGCCTAATAATGCTGATGAATTAATAATTAAAGGGAACACTAATCTTTTGATGATTGCTTTTGAAAATCTTTTGGAAAATGCAAATAAATTCTCAGATAATAAAAAAGTATTGATCACCTTAACTAATTCAAAAGGATCAATTTTAATTACTATTAGTGATATGGGGATAGGCATACCACAGAAAGACCTGAAAAATATTTCTCAAACATTCTTTCGGGCAGAAAATGCACGCACATTTCACGGATCAGGGGTTGGATTATCCTTAAGCCAAAAAATTTTCCATTTACATTCAGGAAAACTTTCGATACTTTCTGTAGAAAATAAGGGCACAAAGGTGAGTGTTCTGATAAAAAAAGTTAAATCTAACTAAGAAAAAGCATTCTAATCATTTTCTAATAATATTCCAATTCTCTTCTAATACCCGGGCAGTAATTTTGCCGAGAAATTTAATAGGGTATTAATGAAAATAAAACTTATTTTACTATTGCTTCTTCTCGCCTGCTTCAGAATAAATATATCTGAAGCACAAAGCAATTTACAATCTGACACTCTCAAAATTACTTTGGCTGAAGCCGAGAAAATGTTTTTAAATCAAAATCTTTTGCTCTTGGCAGAAAAATGCAATGTTGAAGCTGCTAAAGCTCAAATTATTCAAGCCAAATTATTTAGCAATCCAAATATCTCTATAGAACAAGGTGTTTATGACCCGGATACCAAAAGAGTCTTTGATATTGATTATTCTAGAAATACAGGATTTACAATTCAGCAACTGTTTTATTTGGCAGGAAAAAGGAATAAGAGAATAAAACTTGAGCAAATAAATACACAGAAGCAAGAATATCTTTTATTTGATTTAATGAGAACCCTTAAACTTCAGTTGCGAAATGACTTTAACACGCTCTATTACCAACTACAAACCTTAAAGGTTTATGAAAAGGAAATCAATTCGCTAAAGACGCTCATCACAGTATTTGAAGTTCAAAACAAAAATGGATTTGTCTCTGATAAGGAATTGATAAGATTGAAAGCTTCAATATTTTCTCTTGAAAATGATAAATTGAACATCACAAGCACTATTTTTAAACTTCAAACCGAATTAGGGAGTTTGATTCGAAAACCCAATGCTTATATCATACCTCAATTAAATGAGTCAAATAATAATTTGGTTAATATTCAGTCTATTGATATAAAAGCGATAACCGAAACTGCTTTACAGAATCGTTCCGATTTAAAAGCGGCTGAACAAGATTTTAAATGGAATCAAACAAATCTCTCTTATCAAAAAGCACTTGGAGTTCCCGATTTCACTTTAATGGGGTCGTATAGCAAACAAGGCAGTTATGTAAGAAATTATAATGCGATAACCTTAGCAATAGATTTACCATTCTTTAATAGAAATCAGGGAAATATTAAGGCAGCAAAATTTCAAACAGACAACAGCAAATATATTCTTCAAAACACAGAAGAAGATGTAAAAGCTGATGTATTGCAAGCATATAAGAAAATTTCGGAAAACGAAAGCGTGTATAAAACAATCAATGCAAGTTTCAACACGGATTTCGATAAGCTTTTAGATGAAATAACAAAGAATTATGAGAAGAAAAACATTAGTCTTCTTGAGTTTATTGACTTCTATGATGCATATAAAGAAAATACAAATCAAATGAATAGTTTTTTAAGTAACCGCCTAAACTCATTTGAAGAACTCAATTATAGTGTAGGTAAGAATATCATTAATTATTAAAATATGAAATCAAAATTAATCTCAATAGTAGCATTAGCCCTGATATTCAATCAAGGTTGCAAACAAAAAGAAGAGACTGTTTCGGCAAAATTTTGTCTCACTCCGGAAATGGAAAAATCTATAACCATTGATACAGCAAAAACAGCAATGGTAGAAAATGAATTGAAACTAACTGGTAAGGTCACATATAACGAAGAAAATGTACTGAAAATATTTCCCCAGGTAAGTGGAGTAGTGAAAGAAGTTAAAGTTGGGATTGGCGACCATGTTCAAAAAGGTCAGGTATTGGCTATTATCAGGAGTTCAGAAATGGCAACTATCGAAAACGATTTGAATAATGCACAATCTAATTATGAGATATCGAAAAAGAATTTCAATGCAATTGAAGACATGTATAAAGGTGGTATTTCATCAGAAAAAGAATATATAACTGCTAAGAAAGAGATGGAGAAAGCATTATCAGAACTCAATAAATCAAAAAACATTTCAGGGGTATTTGGCAATAGTAACTCAAGCGATTATTACATAAAAGCACCTCTATCGGGAGTTATTGTTGAGAAGCATATAAATCCAAATATGCAGATTAGAACTGATTTCAGCGACAATTTATTTGTAATTTCCGATCTTAAAAATGTTTGGGTGATGGCAAATGTTTTCGAATCTGATATTTCGAAAGTGCAGGAAGGATATGAAGCCATTGTTACCACATTAAGTTATCCTGATGATATTATTAAAGGGAAAGTCGATAAAGTATATAGTGTTCTCGACCCTGTGGCAAAGGTTATGAAAGCTCGGATAAAGCTTGAAAATTCAAATTATCTTCTTAAACCGGAAATGTTTGCTTATGTAACTATTAATTACGCTGAAAACAACAGCAAACTTGCAATTCCATCCAAAGCTGTCATTTTTGACAATAGCAAATATTATGTGTTGGTTTATAAAGACAAATCCAATATTGAACCAAGAGAAATAAACATATACAAATCAATAAGAGAAAAAACTTATATCGATTCGGGGCTTAAACCTGGTGAGAGAGTTATTACAAACAACAATTTACTCATCTATGATGAAATCACAAATCAGTAATTACGCAAATTAATATCCATTAAGATGAATAAATTCGTTAAAAACCTGGTTGCTTTCTCTCTTAAGAACAAGTTCTTTATCTATTTTATCACGATAATATTGGTCATTACCGGAGTTTATAGCTATAACAATACTCCAATAGAAGCCTTTCCTGATTTCACAAATACTCAAATAGTTATTGTAAGTCAATGGAGAGGGAAAAGTGCTGAAGAGGTTGAGAAATTCGTCACAGTTCCTTTGGAGATCGCTATGGCTTCTGTTCAAAAGAAGACCAATGTCAGATCTATTTCCATGTTTGGGCTTTCTGTTATCAAAATTCTATTTGAAGATGATGTTGAAGATTTCTTTGCTCGTCAGCAAGTGAATAATGCCATTGCTTCTGTTTCTTTTCCTGAAGGAGTTGACGCAGAAGTTCAGCCACCCTGCGGACCAACCGGTGAAATATTCCGTTATACCATTAAGAGCAAGAACAGAAATTCAAGAGATTTGTTGACGTATCAGGATTGGATTATTAGAAGGCAATTGTTAAGTGTATCAGGCGTTGCTGATGTAGTAACTTTTGGAGGGCAGCAAAAAGTCTTTGAAATAAATGTAATTCCTGGTTTGCTTGAAAAATACAATCTCTCTTCGCTTGATGTTTATAATGCTGTTTCGAAAAGTAACCTCAATGTAGGTGGTGATGTTATTGAAAAGAATGGTCAGGCGTATGTAGTAAGAGGCATTGGACTTATTAATAATAAGGAGGAAATTGGAGATATCGTAATAGACAACATTGATGACACACCAATAACGGTTAAGGATGTTGCTGAAGTAGTTGAGTCCTCATTGCCAAGAGTTGGTCAAGCGGGGTTAAATAGCGATGATGACATTATTGAAGGGATTGTGGTAATGCGAACAGGCTTAAATCCTCACGAAGTATTGAAAGGAATAAAAGACAAAGTCGATGAACTTAATTCAAAAATACTTCCAGCAGATATTAAACTGGTAACTTTTTATGACAGAGATAATCTTATTGATTTTTGCACGCATACTGTATTAGGGAATCTAACCGAGGGGATTATCTTAGTAGTATTAATTGTGTTCCTTTTTATGGCTGATTTGAGAGCTACTCTAATTGTTGCTTTGATTATTCCATTAGCGCTTTTATTTGCTTTTATCTGTATGAGAATTAAAGGGATGTCAGCCAATCTAATTTCAATGGGTGCTATTGACTTCGGAATTATTATTGATGGTGCCATTGTAATGGTTGAAGGGATGTTTGTTGCATTAGATCATAAAGCCCGAGAGGTTGGATTGCCTAAATATAAATTGCTATCAAAGTTAGGATTAATTAAAAACACTGGCGGTGAGTTAGCAAAAGCCATCTTCTTTTCTAAACTTATTATTATTACAGCTTTAATTCCCATTTTTGCTTTCCAGCGGGTTGAGGGAAAGATGTTTTCACCTTTAGCTTATACCTTAGGATTTGCTTTATTGGGAGCTTTAATTTTCACTTTAACTTTAGTCCCGGTTCTTACAAGTCATTTATTCAAAAATAACATTAGAGAGAAGAATAATCCATTTGTAAATTTCATTACTAAGTATGTATTAAAGCTTTTTAATATTACTTATGCCAACAAGAAACTAAGTTTAATGATTGCTTTTGTCGTAATGATAATTAGTCTTTATTCATTCAAATTTCTGGGCACAGAGTTTCTCCCTCCTTTGAATGAAGGTGCCTTATGGATAGAATCTAAAATGCCTATGAGTATGTCGTTACCCGAAACTATTAAACTTGAACACAAGATTAGAGAAGTGATAAAAAGCTTCGATGAAGTTGAAAGTGTTTTATCACAAACAGGTCGTTCAAATGATGGAACTGATCCTTCTGGTTTCTATTTAAATCAGGCTTGTGTTAACCTTTATCCTAAGGACAAATGGAAAAGAAAGATTTCAACGGATCAACTCATCGAAGAAATGGACACTAAGTTACGACAATTTCAGGGAATTGATTTTAATTATTCTCAACCCATTCGTGATAATGTGGAAGAAGCTGTTGCCGGGTTAAATTGTAATAATGCCATAAAAATCTTTGGCGATAATCTTACTGTTTTAGATACGCTTGCCAGGGCAACTGTTGCTGCCATTGAAAATGTAGCCGGTATTAAAGAAGTCGGTGTGCTGAAAAATATCGGACAACCCGAACTCAGAATTGATTTGGACGAACACAAATTAGCTGCTTATGGCATTATGAAAGAAAATTGCCAGGCAATCATCGAAATGGCCATTGGAGGGAAAGCAGCCACCCAGCTCTACGAAGATGAAAAGAAGTTCGACATAAGAATTCGCTACCCAAAAGAATATCGAAAAGACGAAGAGGATATTAAAAACCTGCTGATTCCTACTATAAGAGGCACTAAAGTCCCGTTGAAAGAAATTGCAAATATTAGTCAGGAAACCGGTTCGGCTTTCATTTATCGCGATTTGAATAAAAGATTAATTGCTGTTAAGTTTACTGTTAGAGACCGTGATTTAGGGAGTACTATAAAAGAAGCTCAGGCTAAGGTTGATAAAGCCATCAAGCTGCCCAAAGGGTATTCAACATCCTGGACAGGTGAATTTGAGAGTCAGGTGAGGGCAACCAATCGTCTTGCTCAGGTAGTTCCTCTATGTTTGGTGCTCATTTTTATTCTATTATTTATAACCTTTGGAAATGCAAGAGATGCCGGTTTGGTGTTGCTCAATGTCCCTTTTGCACTTATTGGCGGCATACTTGCTTTGCATATTACAGGTGTATACTTTGGAATTTCGGCGGGCGTTGGTTTTATCGCTTTGTTTGGATTATGCGTGCAGAATGGGGTAATATTAATTTCTGTGTTCAAAAGAAACATGGAAAATAAAATACATATTGACGAAGCGATATTCTTAGGTGTAAAATCAAGGATTCGCCCTGTTATTATGACTGCTCTTATGGCTGCTATTGGCTTGTTACCCGCAGCACTTTCTACCGGAATTGGTTCCGAATCGCAAAAACCTTTGGCTATTGTGGTTATCGGAGGATTAATTACGGCAACCATTCTCACCTTATTCATTTTCCCAATTCTTTTTAAATGGGGATATAGAAGAAAACATTTGCATTATCATCACAAATCAAACTAATTACAATGAAATCTATTAATTTGAAACTCTTCAAAATGAAAAGAACAATTTTTATCATTGCTTTTATTGTTCCATGTTTATTCTTTTCATTTTCGCAAACTAAACAAGAAAATGGCAAGAGCAATGCTGCTTTAAAATACAGCATTCAAGTCAGCTCGGGGCTAATCATCTATTCGTATAAGCATCATAGCTTCCGACATGGTTCGATTCAATATTATTATAGCAAATCTACACATGATACGATTAAGCCACTCAACCTCAAAAATCTCTCAAAGGATTTTAAAAACCCCGATTTTATCAAGGGGCTTAAGGCTTTAAATGATATTCATCAGAAAATTGGGAATGTATTTATGGTGAATGAGTTATATAATAGATATATTCGAAAAACAATCAGTTCAAATGAATAAATTTTATTTCAAAATGGATTGGCAAATCCTGAAAAGATATTTAAAACCCCGAAATCTTTATGCAGACAGGAAACTAATAATATTCATTCTGATAAAAACTTTTTATCATTTCATGAATAAATACTGACTTGGGAAGAATTGAGTTGAAGCTTGAGGAAAGAAAATCTAAGTTCTAAAATTAAAAAGAGCTTGGAGCTTGGGACTTTCATTACGTTTGAAATTATTTTCATCTACTTTTGAAAAATCAATATCGGATTTTAAAATATTGATTGTCAACTTTGAATTAGGATTTTCGGTTTTTAAAATATCTTCATCTCTATTTCTCAGATTAATATTCCTTCTTGTTTTTCTAATATTAGGTATCAAAATAGTTTCATCAGATATCGTTTGAGGCTTTTCAGGTCTTCTTTTTTTCTCATTAAATTTTTAAAAGTGAAATATCAGGTTTCATATTTATAACATCAGGTTTGATTTTTATAAGATCAGGTTTCATATTTGCTTCTTCCTATTTCAATATTATTTCATCCTATTGTTAATTAATTTCATCCTATTGTAAATATTTCCTATCATTTTTGATTTTTTTCTCATCATTTTTGATTTTTTCGACATCACTTTTAGGGGTTTTTCAGCTAATTTTAATCTCTTTTAGCTTAAATTTCTGCTACTTATAATGATTCTTTATTAATTCTAACAAGTTTATAAAAACTGTTAGATTTAATATTGATAAGTTGTTGTCTTTTAGGAGGGGTCTTAAAGTTAATAGGAAGAAGGCTTGCAGCTTTGGTGAGCCTTCTTTTTAATGGACAATTGAGAGTTGACAATTGAAAATGTGTCCATTGTCCATGCATAAATGACGTTGACCTTTTTCAATGCAAATTTATACATTT
>JBAWXL010000054.1:0-20465 GCA_037144095.1 Bacteroidota bacterium | reverse complement strand
TTCATGCTTAACCATCAAATTCAATATTTTAAAGAACATTCTTTCAAACCACATCCTTCATTATTGCAGGGTGTGATTTATGATTATAAACAACGAAAAACTGTGTTTAATTTTCACCCTACAAATTTAAGCATAAAATTAATATCATATAAAAGGATAATAATAATTTTTCTTTATAAAGTTCAAATAACAAATTTGCACGCCTCAGGAAATTGAGAAGCCTCAATTTATCTAATCAAATAAGCAAATAAATAAGAGAAGAAAGCAGCCTATTATTCGCTTATTCGCTCTTCACAATTTTAATAGATTGTGATGTTTCGGAGGTTTTAAGGTTTAGATAATAAAGTCCGGTGGGGAGGCTTTGAGTGTTCCATTCTGTTTGATGTTTACCGGAGGTTTCAGTTTCGTTTTTAAACAACTCAATTTGTTTCCCTGAAGCATCATACACCCTCAGTTCAACTTGAGTTCTTTTAGGAAGAAAATAGGTTATTTGGGTTGAATTGCGAAAAGGATTGGGGCTGTTTTGCAGTTGAAGCAAATTGTTTGAAGCAACAATAGGAGTAATAGAAGTGCCTGATATCAATGGACTTCCTGCTTGTTTCCAGGCAGTATATAAAAGTTCTGCAATTGCATGAGAAGCATTTTTAAATAAAAGTATTGTAAAAGTTTTTGTTCTTTGCCAAAGGGCATCCTTATATTGAGAAGAAGATGTATTTGAATTAATTGTTTTAGCATAAGTATCAGCTAACAAAATCGAATCCTTGTATTTATAATTTGCGTATAAATAATTGAAAATATATTGGTTTACATCCTGGATTTCAATTACAGTATCTCCAGTATAATTTATTTGAGAAACATATTGACTAATCATTGTAGATTCGTATCGTGAATGAATGCCTGAATTTCCCGTTTGTGCACCGTCATAATTCTCTGTAATATGAAGTGGATTATGACCATCTCCAACATAGTGAACTAGTTCAGATGCAAAATCAAGAGCTTTATTCCAATCATTTCGTTGTAAACAACTCTTTAATGAATCGACATCAGTTTTTGTTGCCCAAGGTAATAATCCATTAGAATTCACATTAGATGCTCCATAAATTGCATTCATCGAATCAATAGTTTGGGGTATTCTTCCAGTTGAAACAAAAACGGGATAAGCATCTATATCAATATAATGTTTTGTCTTAGGATTTGCTGTATCTGCATCAGATGAATGTGCTACTAAATAGCTAATCCAAGTATTAAACTGACTCATTTCCTGAATAAAAGAAAGAGGAGCATCCTGACTGATTTTGGTGTGTCCCACCGCTCCCCAACTTAAGGTAATGAAAGCAATAATGATGGAGGCGGGAACTATGAGATAGGTATTTTTAAGTTTCATGACGAAGAATTTTAAGACTATAAAATTAGTAATAATTATTGAGACGAGAAGATTTATGCTATTTATCTTGGGACTTTTAATCCTATCCTCCAATGTTATGAAAAGCATTGTTGTGGTTATGTGTACCACACTGAGGCTTTTGATGTATTGCTTTTCGGATGGCTTCGCTGTAGCCTAACTCACGAATATCAAACTCAATATCGTTAAACAAACAAGGTTTCAGCTTTCCGTTTGCCGTAAGGCGCAAGCGGTTGCAAATAGAGCAGTTTCCACCACTGCCTCCTTCAACAGTGGAAAAAACACCCCTATGCAGTTCCATCTGACGAATGAAACGAGCTTCCAGACCCTGTTGTAAACAATATTCTTTTATGGCAATAGCATCAGGCTCCTGGGAGTTTTGATGAATCACACAATTAATCTTAATGGGCGATAAACCAGCAGCTTTTGCAGCTTCAATTCCTGCAAAAACCTTTTTCAAATCGCCTCCCCGCGTAATAGAAAAGAAACGTTCGGAATCAATACTGTCGAGGCTGATATTGATGCGATGCAATCCCGCATCGAAAAGAGGCTGGGCATATTGTTCAAGAAGAATTCCGTTGGTGGTGAGCGATAAATCCTTTATGCCGTTGATTTTTGCAACATTACCAATAAACTCAACAATGTTTTTTCTCACCAGAGGTTCGCCGCCTGTAATGCGTACTTTATCTATGCCTGAATCGACAGCCACTTTAACAAATTCAATAATTTCCTCAAACGAAAGTATGTCTTTATGCTGAAGCAGGCTGATGCCTTCCTCTGGCATACAATACACACACCTTAGGTTGCAACGATCGGTTACCGATATTCGCAGATAATTAATCTGCCGGTCATATAAGTCGTACATTCACTAAACTTTCTTTTGAAATGAAGGTGGTGTTTTCGTCAACCATCATCAATCCTTGTGCCTGCAACAAAGCAGCAATATGTGCCGAGCCATGATATTCAACCGGAACCACTCTTCCGGTTTCATCAATTAATATAGGAATAAGTGATTTTCTTTCTCTTTTCCGAATGCTGAAATCTTTCTTCATTGGCAATTGAAAAGTTGGAGGCATAGGTTTTTCGCAGCCCATGAGTTTCAGAATAAATGGTTTTACCAAGAGTTCGGTTTGAACCAAGGAAGAAACCGGATTTCCGGGAAGTCCGAAACACCATGTCGATTGCGTTTTCCAGAAAGTGGTTGGCTTTCCGGGTTGAATAGCAATGCTGTCGAATAATTGATTAAAACCAATTTCTTTTAATACTGAAGGAATAAAATCGAAATCCCCCATCGAAACTCCGCCTGAAAGAATAATAATATCATAACATCCAAGTGCTTCGCGAATGGTTTTTTCAGTAACTTCAACATCATCGCGAATGATACCCCCATTGTTTGCCTTGATTCCAATCTGTTGCATTTGAGCAATAATCTGATAGGCATTGCTGTTGCGGATTTGCGATACTGAGGGTATCACATCGGGTTCCACCAATTCATCTCCCGTGCTGAAAACAACAACGCGAGGCAATTTGCTCACCCAAGGATGAGTGCATCCCAACGAAGCCAACAATGCAATATGACGTGGCTGAAGATGAGTTCCTTTCAAAACAATAGCCTCTCCTTTTGTAACATCTTCTGCCCTATAACAAATGTTATTGTTGGTCTGACTTCCTTTAAAACTTATCTTATGATCACCAATTATTTCAGTTTCTTCAACTTTAATCACACAGTCTGCTCCCATCGGAACCGGAGCACCGGTCATTATTTTAGCACACTGATTCTTTTCAATAGTTTTTTGAGGAAAAGCTCCTGCCGGAATAATTTCAATTACTTCTAATATGTTCGTTAAATCTGCTCTTCGGCATGCATAGCCATCCATAGCCGATTTGTCAAAAGGTGGCATATCCACATCAGCAAACACATTCTTAGCCAATATCCTATCCAATGAATCAAGTAATAAAACTTGTTCATTTAATAAATTATCTGCCGAACCAAGAACTCTTGCGATTGCTTCTTCTAATGAAATCATATCAGAAATTAATTTTGCAAATTTAATCTTTCTGAAATGTATTTATGAATATGAAGAATAACTTTGTTGATAAGCGGCTCATTTGGGAGAGTGACAGCAATGCTTTCAATATATCCACAATTTAATATTTTGAGTAAAGAATAATTAAAATTGATGTCGAACACCCAGCCTAATTGCACTAATTTAAAATCGTTAAGGCTTTTCATTGAACCATAATCAACACTAACTCCTTCTAATATTTGATGGCAGATATCTTCCGAAAAATTGCTTGTATTGCTAAGTCCGAGTTCAATAGCAGGGTTTCTTTCCGAAGTATTTTGATAGTGATTTACGGTAAGAGGGAAAATATCTAACTTATCTGCATCACGAATCATCTTAGCATAAAAAGCTAAGGTTTTATTACGCATGCTCGGTAAAGCTTTCACATTATGCAACTGAATAGCCTTAAAAACAATAGCTTTGGCATCGGGATGTAAATGATCGAGCACCTTATTTTCTTTTAAAACTTTTACTCCAAGCAGGGCGTGGTTTTCAGTATGTTTATCAGAAAAAGATTGATATTTTTTGTATTGTTCAAATCGTCCAATATCATGAAACAAAGCAATCATATGAGCCAAACGAAGTTGGTTGGCATCAAGCAAAAGGCTTTTGCCTAATGACTCCATTTCTTTACAAACCATTTGGGTGTGCTTTATTTTTAAAGCATAACCATCAGGCAAAGAAGGATTATTATGAATAAAACCTCCTGTATAAGTATCAAACCAAGTGTTAAGTTGAAGGATTTCTTTGGGAAAGATTCGCATAAGTAAATCAAGAAAACTTATTTCTTGTTTCTCTTAGTGTAATTTTCCATAAATTCTTCAAGCTGATCAGAGCCAATGCGTTTAGCAATAATTTTCTTTTCTTTGTCTAAAATAAATATTACTGGAGTACTGTAAATATCATAGATTTCCCGATAGTCTACATTAGCCGTTGTTCCCGAAACATTAATCCAGTCGAGTTTATGATCAACAATAAATTTCTTCCAATTTGTGCGATTCGAGTCAATATCTATAGCATATACTTCAAGTCCATAAACGGATTTAAATTTGTCATAAAACTCTTTAACCAACGGAATTTCTTTTTTACAATGCCCACAATCGGTATCCCAAAAAATAACATAAGTGTAATTTGCATTTATAGAATAAAATGAAACAAAACGATTATTTGTGTCAGGCATGATGAGCTCATACGCTTTTTTACCAAGGAGCGTATAACGTATACGATTGGCTCTTTTAATCATGTTTTCAGTAGTTGAAGGCGTTGCCCACCAGGCTTTATTGGTTTTATAAAACGCATCTACCATATCTACAAAAACAGCATCAAAGCCCATGATTTTGGAAGTTTCATAATTATAGGCAACAAACCACACCATATATTTATACAAATCTCCTTTATCATTAGTTCTGTTTATAAGACTCAGAGCTTCTTTTGTAATGGTATCAGGCACCTGAATCACCACTTTCTCGAAATAATTATTCAGCTTATCATGAAACATTGGAGTGCGAAGCATTCGGCTGTCCTGCAAATCGTAATTGTCCCAATAATGATTTTTATAATAATAGTAAGAAAACAATGAATCTTTTTTTCCATTGGGTAATAAAGGAGGGTCGGGGACTTTGATTTCTTCGGTACATTTAAGCACTTTAACCCAGAAACTATTAGGGTTTTGCTTTTTCAAATCATCCTGAAAGGTCATAACCGTTTTGATGATTTCGTCAATTTTTGCTTTATAATAGGCAGCTGAATCCTTATTGTCTTTTACACGCTCGTAAGCCTCCTGAAAAGGCTTTATTTTATGCTGATTCGAAACACTTATTTGTTGATAATCGAAGAACAATTTATTTTCTACCGATCCTTTAACTTTCATGTGACCGATGTAGTTTTCGGTGTCAGTTTCAAGTTGAAATTGCTGTTCTTTGTCAATAATAAAGTCGAATACATGCTTTTTATTCATTGCAAGCAGATAGATTCCTCCAGCTAAGGTATCGCTTCCTTTGAAAACGATATTGCCTTTAGAGTCGGCAAAGCCGGAGTCGACAATTGTTTGATATTTACCATAATAAACAGCAATTTGAAATGAGCTATCGCGAATGCCGTTTATTTTAAATTTAAGGTTATAACCTTGTGAGAAGCCTTGAGCCGAAAGGGCAAAAAGCGAGATGAGAATGATGTTTTTAAAGATTCTTTTCATAAAATTATATTTGCTTAAAACACTGCAAATGTAACAATCTTGTTGGTTTATCCGTTAATTGGTTAACGGTTTTTAACATAAATATTTTTTTGATTTGGTATCAACTATCAAAAAACTCCTAAATTTGTAAGGTTAAATTAAACGTCATGTCAAGCTATCTGCATAAAAGCATAAAATGGATAATTATAGTAAGTGTCTTCATACTCTATCATTCTGTAAATGCACAAACTAAGTGGAATCTAGAACAATGTATTGAGTATGCATTAAAAAATAATATTCAAATAAAACAACAAAGCTTAAATCTCGATCTTGCCAAAAGTAATTTATGGCAAAGCAAGATGTCGATGTTGCCAACCATCAATGGTGGCGCGACTCACGTGTATAATTATGGACGGACAGTTGACCGTTTCACTAACCAATTTGCTACTTCTGAAGTTCAATCAAATAATTTCTATTTAAATTCAAATTTAGTCATTTTTAATGGTTTTCAGTTGCTAAATACCGTTTTACAGAACCGATTGAACCTACAAGCGAGTCAATTTGATGTTGAAAAAATGAAAAATGATATTTCGTTAAACGTGGCTACAGCTTATTTAAATGTATTATTTGCAATTGAAAATTATGATAACGCACAAAATCAGTTTGAAATTAGCCAACTGCAGCAAGCTCGCACAAAAAAAATGTTCGATGCAGAAACTATTTCAAAAGGAGATTATTTGAATATTGCTTCTCAGGTTTCATCAGAACAGGTTCAAGTAGTAAATGCACAGAATATGCTTGATATGGCATATTTGACACTAAAACAAATGTTAAATCTTAATGTGGCAGAATCATTCGAAATTGAAAAACCTATCATTACAGTTTCTCCCGAAAAATATATTTTAGAAAAACCCGAACAGATTTATAGCTTTGCTTTGGGCAATCAACCCGAAATAAAAAGTTATGATTTGAAACTTAGGAGTGCTGAAAAAGGTTTATCTATTTCAAGAGGCGGACGTTATCCTTCGCTTACCCTACAGGGATCTTATGGAACAGGTTATTCAGGTGCCAGCGAGGTAATGGTGTTGCCTGCTGTGTTAAATGGATTCATGCCAATTGGGTTTACAGGTGCAGGTGACACTGTATATGGTCCAAATTATGAATACAATTATAAGAAAAAACCTTTTAATGATCAGATAAGCGACAATCTCAATAAATCTATTGGATTTTATTTGAACGTCCCCATTTTCAACGGATGGAGAACTAATGCTGAAGTGAAGAGGGCTAAAATTAATCTTGCCAATTCAGAATTCAGCTTGCAATTAGCTAAAGATCAATTGAACAAAACCATTCAGCAAGCTTATGCCGATGCCAATGCTGCTTATAAAAAACATCAGGCAGGAATAAAATCTGTTGAAGCAATGGAAGAATCGTTTAAATACTTTCAACAAAAATTTGATGTTGGGATGGTCAATTCTGTTGACTATAATGATGCGAAAAACAAACTCAGTAAAGCAAAATCAGATTTATTGCAGGCTAAATATGAATTTCTGTTTAAAATAAAAATTATCGATTTCTACATGGGGAAACCCTTGTCACTTAAATAAATTATCACATGACCGGAAAAAAGAAAAAAATCATTCGTTATTCAATTATTGCTGTTGTGGCTATCATTATTATAATGGTAATATTGAAAAAATCAGGCGTTATTTCGAGCGAAGAGGCCATTAAAGTTAGTATTGAAACAGTTCAACAACACACCATTATTGAAACAGTTTCGGCCAGCGGTAAGGTTCAACCTGAGGTGGAAGTAAAAATTAGCCCCGACGTTTCGGGCGAACTTATTGAGCTTGGGGTAAAAGAAGGCGACAAAGTAACCAAAGGACAATTGTTGGCAAAGATTAAACCCGATTTCTACGAAGCTTCTTACGAGCAATCGGTAGCCAGTTCAAACGGAGCCAAAGCCAATCTGGCGAATTCAAATGCCCGTTTGTTGCAGGTGAAAGCACAACTTATCAATGCCAAAGCCACCTATGAGCGTAACGAAAAGTTGTGGAATCAACAGGTGATATCAGCAGCCGAATGGGATGCTGCCAAGTCTGCTTATGAAGTGGCAAAAGCCGAACTTCAAGCTTCAGAACAAACTGTTCAGGGAGCTGATTATAATCTTAAAAATGCTTTGGCCATCGTGAAACAATCGAAAGACAATTTAAACAAAACAGCCATTTATGCTCCTGTCGATGGAACCATTTCAAAATTAAGTGCTGAAAAAGGGGAACGTGTGGTAGGAGCTTCTCAGTTTTCGGCACCTGAAATATTGCGCATTGCAAACCTTAATGAAATGGAAGTTAAAGTTAGCGTTAATGAAAACGACATAGTCAGGGTTCATCTTGGAGACACTGCTCTTATTGAAGTTGATGCCTACCTAAAACGTAAGTTTAAAGGAATCGTAACTTCTATTGCAAATTCTGCAAATTCAGCTGGCACAGGCGTTGATCAGGTAACGAACTTTGATGTAAAAATCAGAATTCTGCGCGATTCATACACTGATTTAATTCCAAAAGACAATCCAAATCTTTCTCCTTTCCGACCGGGAATGTCGGCAACGGTTGACATACAAACTGCCATCGTTTATAATGTAATTTCGGTTCCCATTCAAGCGGTAACCAGTCGCGATAATGCTAAAGGAATTGTAAAAGATACCGACAAAAAGGATCAAAAGATGGAAAATGATGATCGCCCCAAAGTAGTTTCAGATAAAAATAAGCAGGAAAAGACCAAAACCACTGAAGCGCAGGAATATGTTTTTGTTTATGAAAACGGAAAAGTGAAAATGACTAAAGTGAAAACCGGCATTCAGGACAATACAAATATCCAAATTATTGAAGGATTGAAAGAAAAGCAGGAAGTGGTTTCAGGTCCATATAAAGCTGTTTCGAAAACGCTGAAGGATGGCGATAAGGTGAAAAAGACCGACAAAAAAGACCTTTTTAGTACTAAAGAAAAACCTGAGTAATTCTTTAGATGCCTTTATTATTGCATATCGAAACCGCAACAACAGTTTGTTCGGTTGCGCTTTCTTTACATCAACAACTTATTTCAATTGCTGAAATTCATTCAGCAAATTCGCATTCTTCTTTAATTGCAACTTATATCGTAAACGTTTGCAAGGATGCTTCTATTGAATTAAAAGATATTGATGCAGTTTGTGTGAGCAAGGGTCCCGGATCCTACACCGGATTAAGGATTGGAGTTTCGGCAGCAAAAGGTTTGTGCTTCGCTTTGGATAAACCCCTGATTTCAGTAGAAACTTTGCAAACCATGGCTCAGGCATTTCTTCTGTCCGGAAATTTCTTTGCCATTGCTTCCGACCCTACGACTCTTCTTTGTCCAATGATAGATGCCCGCCGAATGGAAGTATATTGTGCATTATATGATGCATCTCTCAACCTGGTTCAGTCGGTTGATGCAATAATTATCGACCAAAGTTCTTTCGACCAATTATTACCACATCATAAAATATTGTTTTTTGGCGATGGAGCAGCAAAATGCAGGGAAAGCATTTCTCATCCCAATGCAATATTTATTGAGAACTTTCAAACATCAGCCAAAGGAATGATTTCATTAGCCGAAGAAAAGTACAAAGCTGGGTTGTTTGAAAATCTTGCCTATTTCGAGCCTTTTTATTTAAAAGAATTTATTGCCGGAAAACCAAGAGTTAAGGGCTTGCAATAGGTGTCAATATTTTATCTGGAGACTTTTTTTAAAAAATATTCATGTATCAAATCATGATTATGATAATCAATGTAATTCACAATCGAAAAAGCATTGCCTACTTATAATTTCCATTTTTTGTTCAAAAGTTAAAAGAAGGAAAGAGGATTTGATCTGATATATTTATTTTTTGGCTATCTAAAAACCCTCTTGAATTCAGCAATATTTTCAATGTTTGAAATGTTAAAATATTGTAAGCATATTGTATGTGGTTGAAATCATGCTAATTATCGAATAAAAAATGGGAGAAGAAATCTATATTTCTTCTCCCATTTTTTAGATTTCTTCGGAACATTTTTAGATTTCTTCGGAACACTTTCAGATTTCTTCGGAACACTTTCAGATTTCTTCGGAACACTTTCAGATTTCTTCTCCCATTTTTTAAATCTCTTCTGAATATTTTTAGATTTCTTCTCCTAAAATAAAGATTTCTTCTGAACAAATCTAAATTTTTACTCCAACAAAAAAGATTTGTAGAGAATAAATCTAAATAAAATATCCATAAATCTAAATTGTATCAGAATAACAAAAGATTTATGCTTACTAAATTTAGATTTTAGGAACTTAAACAAAGAAAAATGGAGAATAAATATTGATTTATGGAGAATAAATTTAAAGTTTAGGATACTAATTTTAGATTTTCGGGGAAGAAATGTTGAAAAGGGGATAGAAAAGCTATGAAAAGAATGTTGTTTGGGTGATACAAAGAGGTTGCTTTCAATATTATAATGTCAATTTTTTCATTCATAAAAATGCATTTCCTCGATATAAACCCTCACTTTTTCGGGCAAAAAGTATTTCATGTCTTTTTTCTGAGCTATTGCCTCACGAATAAAACTGGAAGAGATTTCCATTAGCGGAGCATCGAGCCAAACAACTGATGGATGTTCCTTAAATGTACCGCCGTCATAACCAGGACGAGGATATACATATATACTAAAGTGCTGCAAAATTTGCTCAAAGTTTTTCCACTTATGCAGACTTTGCAAATTGTCGGCTCCCATTATTAATATAAACCTTTTGTTCGGATTCTTTTCCTGCAAATGCACCAAAGTATGGATTGTATAGGAAGGTTTGGGCAATGAAAATTCAATGTTACAGGCTTTGAAAAGTGGATTATCCCAAATGGCCTCATTCACCAGCGACATCCGATGATACTCATCTAATAAGGATTTCTTCTCTTTCAAAGGATTTTGAGGCGAAACGACAAACCATATTTTTTCAATTTCAGAAAACTGCAAAAAATAATTTGCTATCACTAAATGTCCGGCGTGAATCGGGTTGAACGAGCCAAAAAATAATCCAACCACTTCATTTTTCGAAATCATATTATTCTTCATTTAAAAAATCTGCAACAACAGAATAAGCTTCAATTTTTGCAATTTCAAGGTCGTCATTCAAAAGAATGTAATCGAAATTTTCAGCAAATTCCAGTTCATAAGTCGCTTTTGCTATTCGTTTTTTAATGCTTTCGGGGGTCTCTGTTTTTCTGTTGCTAATTCGTTCAGCCAATGCTTCAACCGAAGGAGGCATTACAAATAATGCAAGGGTTCTGTCGGGGAATTTTTTCTTTATATTCAATCCTCCCCTCACATCCACATCAAAAATTACATGCTTTCCGGCTGCCCATATTTTATTAATTTCCGACAATAAAGTGCCATAAAAAACATCCTTATACACTTCCTGCCATTCCAGAAATTCACCTTTAGCAATTTTTTCAAGAAACTCTTCTTTTGAAATAAAATAATAGTCTTTCCCATTAATTTCGTCTTTTCTGGGTTCTCTCGTACAAGCCGAAACAGAAAATGCCAAAGGTAAACCCTCGGCTAAGAGATGCTTCACCAGTGTGGTCTTGCCGGCTCCCGAAGGTGCCGAAAACACAATAAGTTTCCCTTCAATCATAACACATTCATTAATTGTTCTCTTATCTTCTCAAGTTCGTCTTTCATTTGCACAATAATCATTTGTATTTCTGCGTCATTGGCTTTCGAGCCCAGGGTGTTGATTTCCCTCCCCATTTCCTGAATTATAAAAGAAAGTTTCTTTCCATTTGATTCTCTTTCGTTAAGTGTCTCCAGAAAAAACCCACAATGTTTTTTTAAACGAACTTTTTCTTCAGTAATATCCAGTTTCTCAATATAGAAGAACAGTTCTTGTTCAAACCGATTTTTGTCAATTTGCGATTCATCAAAATATTTTTTCAAATCATTCTTAATGCGTTCTCGAATATTTTCAATCCTTTTTTTCTCAAAAGGTTTAATTTTTTCGAGGAGTTTAGTAATAAGCATAACCCGCATTTGCATATCGTTTTCCAACACTTTTCCTTCATGCTCCCTGCTTGTATTCAAACCATTGATTGCTTCTGCAATAAATTCTGCTAATTGAATCCAATCTTTTTCATCCGTTTGTTCGGGGGCACTAAACACATCAGGCATACGAAGGGCAAGTCCTAAAATGTCAGTCACAGGCTCGTTAATAATTTCCGAAACCTTCCGCAGTTCCTGACAATATTTTATCAGTAAACGTTGATTTAAATTCACAACAGGTTCGCCTTCAATTCCCTCCATATTAATATAAAAGTCAATTTTCCCACGTTCTAATTTTTGGGCAATCATCGAACGGATTTCCATTTCGTGATTTTTCATAAACAATGGAACTCTCGAATTTATGTCGAGCTGTTTACTGTTCAGAGATTTAATTTCCACGCTAATTTTCTTGTCTTTATTAATATAGGAAGCGCTTCCAAAGCCGGTCATTGATTTTATCATAGCTGTTTTTAATTTCTACAAACATACATAAATTAATCTCATCTCATGAAATTTACTGTTTTTAATTGAAATATTGAGTCCCCCCACTGTAGTAATATTAAGATAATAAAGCCTAATATTCAATTTTAAAAACTTTGAAAATCAGAGTCATCTGTGGCAAGATTTTTTAATTCATTTAGATATAAGTCATTTCAGTGTTGACACAACATTTTTTTTTGTACGTTTACAAAGTCAAAATTACTCATTTTTTATTGATAAATGCAAAGCGATTACGAACTCTTCAGCGATCCCATCACCTTTTACAATGCAATGTTGTCCGACATTGTATTGGCAAAGAAGCACATTTATATTGAAACATATAAGTTTGCAAATGATGCTATTGGCATTAAGTTTCGCAATGCATTAATTCGTAAATGCAAAGAAGGAGTTGTTGTGAAAATATTGGCAGATTCGTGGGGGTCTACTTCAAACGAAGAGTTTTTTTCTGAATTTACAGCCATTGGAGGGGAGGTCCGTTTTTTCGAAAAAGTGATCTTTTCATTCGATTTCTTCACTCGTAATCACAGACGCGATCACCGAAAAATAATTTTGATTGATGACAGTATAACGTATATTGGTTCTGCCAACATTGCTGCTCATTCGCTCAATTGGCGCGAATCTGTATTGCGAATTGAAAACGATATTACGCTTAAATTCAATAAAATCTTTTTCGATTATTTTAAAACCTATCAAAAACCTTTTTTAAATAAATTTACTTACAAAAAAAATATCCGTTATAAGCAAATGCAGATTATTCGTGATATGCCTTCAATCTACCGTCAGTTAATTAAAAGACAGTACGAAAAGTTAATTCGCAAAGCACAAACGGAAATCATCATCGAAACACCTTACCTTATTCCCGGATTCAAGCTTCGCAAGGCCCTAATTGACGCAAGTAACAGGGGAGTTAAAGTGAGTATTATTATTCCTCGTCGTTCTGATGTAAGGCTGGCTGACTTTTTAAGAGATAAATACCTGGGTATTTATTACAAAAATCAGATTAATATTTTGTTTTATGTACCTCAAAATCTTCATGCAAAACTATTATTGTTCGATCATAAAACCTTTGCCTTAGGTTCACCTAATTTTGATTACAGAAGCTTCCGTTATATGCACGAAATCATCATCACCGGACAAGATTCGGATGTAGTCAATCTTATTGAAAAACATGTTAACGAAACGCTGGTTGATTGCGAACCTTTTGATTTTGATCGATGGACACAAAGACCTTTTATTGAAAGAATTTTCGGTTGGTTACTTATCCCTTTCCGTCATTTACTCTGATTAACGAAGCACCGTAATGCTCCCGTGCTTTACAAATTCTTTCCCTTCAATAACGTACTTTAATTGATAAAAATAAACCTCTGAAGGCAATTGTTTTGCATCCCAATTGTTTTGATACTGGCTCTTATCATAAACTAATTTACCTTCTTTGTTAAAAATACGGAGATGGTTCGACTGACAATTTTCAAGGTTTTTAATGACAAATAAATCATTAATTCCATCATTATTAGGCGTGAATACATTAGGGATTCCTATTTCAAATGCAGGCGTGTCTACTTCTGTTTGGACATTGGTGTCGTTAAACTTTTCGGTATTGTCTTTATCATTTACTACCACCTCATTTACCGGATTCAGTTGTTGAACTTGGTGATTATTGATAACATTCACTTTCCCTGAATCAACTGGGATTACCTTATTTATGTTATTCTGATTAGGTAAATTGGGTTGAAGCTTAGTAGCGTTATTCACTATGCTATTTTGAGGTTGTATGAAGGCATTGGGAGCATAAGGATGTAGATTATTAAAAGGCTTGTTTGCATAAGCAATATTCTGATTATGTTCAGAAATATTATTCTCATTTCTACTGATTGAATTCGTTGGGCTTATTTTCTTGGGCTGAAGTGCAGTAAAATAATTATAATTATAAGGATTAATGATGATTTCATTTGAAGGGGAAGATAATGGAATAGACTGAATGAGAACCAATGGAGTTTTATTTAAACTGTCATAAGCAGTATGATAAGTAACGAAAGAAAAAGTGGCTTTTTCGGGAATAGGATTTGAATTTGATATATTAGGTTTTTCGTTTTTTTGATAACGAATAATCTGAAAAGCGGCAAAAGAAACAACCGCAAATAGAATTGATGCAGCTGCAGGAATAGCGTATTTTGCAAAAGAAAATTTCCGAACCTTAAGAGGAGCAGCATTAAGCTTGTCTTCGAGGCGCGACCAAAGCTTATGATCCACTTCAGGTTTGTAATCTAAAAGCTTATCTTTAATAATTTGTTCTGATCTATTTAATTTCATAATAACTATATATCATTTTCTTTATTCAATAATAATATTTGCAAAGCCTTGCGGGCTTTTGAAAGTTGGGATTTCGATGTTCCTACTGAAACTGAAAGCTTTTTAGCAATTTCAAAGTGATTATAACCTTCAACTACATAAAGGTTGAAAATCAACCGATACCCTTCAGGTAGTTGCTCTAAGGTCGATAATATTTCTCTAATCGAAATATTTTCAAGCGGACTTGCTATTTCTGCATCAATTTCAAAGTCTATTATATTTTCCGTATATAAGAATTTTAAATTTTTACGATAATGCGAAATAGCTAAATTCACCATAATTCGTTTCATCCAGCCTTCGAAAGAACCCACATTTTTAAATTGACTTATTTTCTCAAATATAAGCATAAAACCCTCCAACATTATATCTTCAGCTTCGTGCATGTCTTTGGAATACCGCTGACAAACACCCAGCATTGTTGGACTATATTTCTGGAAAAGCATCTTTTGCATTTGCCTTTTCCCTTCAACACATCCTTTTATAATTGCTTCATCTGATATCATCAATATAGTAGTAGACGGATTTTTTTGTAATAGGGTTGCTTCACTTTAATATTTTTCAAAATTAAAATATATTTTCATATAAAAAACAGCTATTCGACCAAATTGGATCTTAGATATAATGTCAATTTATTTTATTGATTATCAATGTGAATTTTATATACACAAAGCATTTAAACGGATTGATAGAATCCTATTTAAGAAACACTTATTGCGAATTGTTTGTACATAACTTCTGAACACAACATTTTTCTAATTCATGAAAAAATAATCATTAAGTAAACTCAAAAGGGGAAAAACATGATTCAAAGTTGAAAAACTCGTTGCGGGTTTATTCATATTTAGAGGCATAAAATCTTGTACTTCTTTAAATATATTAACCATTTCCTAAGTATGATATCGCCGAAAGATTATTTTGATATCATGATAAGTTCCAAAAACTCAAACCTGAAAGAACTGCACTCAGATTATTATTTTTACAATTCAACTATTAATTTCAACAGTTCAACTATTCTTCGCTTTCACACCTTTTCATTAGGTTGTTATTTTGCTTCAAATTTAAAAACAATGAAAAAGACAAAATTACACATCGACAAAAAGCATGGGACCATCTCCATGCAAGTATCATCTTACAAAAGTATTGCTCACTTCTTAGAGATGAAAAAAGTACTCTTCTTACTCATGCTTATCACTATTTTAACCTTGAGTAAATCCTATGCACAACAACCTACTCAGGTCATTCGCGGCACAGTAATTGACAAGCAATCGCAAATCACACTACCAGGAGCAAATGTTGTTATTATGAATAGCAACCCACCCAAAGGAGAAGCAACGGGCGCAGATGGAAGGTTTAAAATCGGTGGGGTTAACCCGGGACGTTACGACTTACAAGCTTCCTTTATTGGTTATAAATCCGTAATCATTCCCAACGTTGTGGTGCTTTCAGGAAAAGAAGTAGTGCTCGAAATCGCCCTTGAAGAGAATATTAAATCACTGAATGAAGTGGTTATTAAAGACTCTAAAAAGAATGAAACGATAAACCGTATGGCAGCAGTGAGTGCCCGTTCATTTACAATGGAAGAAGTAAACCGCTATTCGGGTGGCAGATACGACCCTTCCCGCTTGGTTTCTAATTTTGCAGGTGTCAGCAGCCCCAACGACTCACGAAATGATATTGTAATCAGAGGTAATTCTCCGGGTGGAGTATTGTGGCGCATTGAAGGTTTGTCAGTTCCCAATCCTAACCACTTTGTAACCCTGGGCACAACAGGAGGTCCGGTGAGTACATTAAATCCAAACACCCTGACTAACTCCGATTTTTTCACCTCTGCATTCCCTGCAGAATATGGCAATGCTACAGCGGGTGTGTTTGATATCCGTTTAAGAAACGGGAACACCGATAAACACGAACACATGATTCAATTTGGTATGCTCACTGGATTAGAAGCCATGTCGGAAGGTCCTTTCAAAAACGGTAGCCAAGCAACCTATATGGCAGCTTACCGTTATTCTTTCACTGGTTTGGCTCAGAATCTCGGCATTCCGATCGGCACAAAAGCTACCCCTTATTATCAGGATTTGACCTTCAAAATCAATTCAGGAGAAACCAAACTTGGCAGGTTCACCCTCTTTGGATTAGGTGGAATCAGCCACATCGATTTCCTCCACAATCAAATTGATTCCACCGATATTTTTGCAAACCCCAATCAGGATGGATATTCGAGAAGTAAAATAGGTGTGTTGGGATTGAGTCATTTTATTCGCTTGAGCAACAAAGTTTATTGGAGCAGTGTATTGGGTGCAACCTATTCCGAAAACGGTTATCAACTCGACACGGTTTCAACAATCAGTAGCCCTGCCCTGGCAAGAGATTCTAAAGATATTGAAGTTCGTTATTCATTAAATACCTTTATCGATTATAAAGCCAATGCCCGCTTTAATATAAAAATAGGCTTTCAGGGCGACTTGCATCAGCTGGATTTAAAATTAAAAGACCGTCAATACACCCCCGATTGGAATTATATCTGGGATTTCAACGGAAACGCTTCTCTCCTGGCTGCTTATCTTCAATCGAAATATCGCATCACCGAAAAATTCAGTCTTAATGTTGGGCTTCGTTCGCAATATCTTACCCTCAACAACGCAACTTCTTTTGAACCCCGTCTTGGTTTGAAATATCAGTTTAACGAAAAACATTCCGTTGGAGTGGGATTTGGAATACACAGTCAGATGCAGCCGCTTACCGTATATTTTTATCGCTTTCTTAAACCCGATGGCACCTATGACGAATCGAACAAAAAGCTGGACTTCACCAATAGCCGCCATTTCGTAGCCTCTTATGAAGTATTGCCCTGGAGCAATTGGCGCGTTAAAACCGAACTCTATTATCAGACGATTTACAATGTCCCCGTGTCGCAATCCCAAAACAGTTTATCCATTTTGAATGAGGGAGCCTCTTATGCGCCTATCGAGGAAGGGAATTTGAAAAACAAAGGAACAGGAACCAATTATGGGCTTGAACTTACGGTAGAAAAGTTCTTTTCGCAAGGGTTTTATGCTTTACTGACAGGCTCAATGTACGAATCGAAATATAAAGGAAGTGATGGCGTGGAACGCAACACAGCATTCAATGGGAACTATGTTTACAATGTTTTGTTAGGGAAAGAATTTAAATTAGGCAAAGCCAAACGCAACGCTTTTTCTATCGACATAAAGTATTCGCAGGCTGGTGGCAGATATTATACTCCGGTTGATTTAGCCGCTTCACAGGCTGCTCGTCAGGAAGTGAAAATGGGTGACGATTATGCCTATTCAAAACGTTATCCCGATTTTTATCGCCTCGATGTTAAAGCCGGTTTCACCTACAACAGTAAAAAAAGGAACCGTTCACAATCAATCTTTTTCGACATTCAAAATGTAACCGGACATAAGAATATCTTTGCACAACAATACAATCCGGTGACAAAACAAGTAAATACTTTATATCAGATTGGTTTTTATCCTAATTTTGTCTATAAAATTCAGTTTTAATAATCACCTCCATTAAACAGTTAACACACACAAAATGAGACACAGCAAAAAGAGATTTATCTATATGGTTATATTGGGAGTGCTAATCGCCCTTGCGCTTTACTTCTTTTTGCCCGACAACACTCCCAGGGTCTTCCACATCTATAATCTGCTCATTTCAATCCTAATAACAGTGGTGGCATGGGAAGGAAACCTGCGTATCGACCATTGGTTAAATAAAAAGTATTCCTGGATAACCCACACATGGAAAAGAATATACGTGCATCTGGCGCTCAGTGTTATCTACAGTGCTTTCGTAATATTTGCCGGCTCGTTTGTGTTTAACTGTTTTTCGAACGAATTGTCCTTCACCGGCGAGAAGTTCCTCTCCACCACCCTTACCATCCTGGGAATACTGGTTTTAATGTCGGTGATTCTGCTGAGCTTTGAAATCAGTGCCCAGTTCTTCAAACACTGGAAAAACTCCCTCATCGAGATTGAAAAGTTTCGTGCGGAGAGTCTGCAGGCACAGCTTCAAAACCTGAAGAACCAGATAAATCCCCACTTCTTATTTAACAATATGAGCGTTCTTTCGTCTCTCGTGCATAAAGACCCCGATAAGGCGGTGGAGTTCATCAATCAGCTTTCAAAAGTATACCGCTACCTGCTCGACAATCAGAACAGCGAACTGGTCACCGTTGAGCAGGAGCTGGTGTTCATCCGTTCCTATATCTTCCTGCTACACATTCGTTTTGAGGAGAATCTCAACATTCAAATAAACATCATGAAAGAAGATTCCTCAAGACTCATTCCGCCCATGGCGCTTCAGATATTGATTGAAAACGCCATCAAGCACAACGAATCATCCTCCGAACATCCGCTTAGCATCTCCATTGAATCCGACACCGAAAACATCATCGTGACCAACAATCTGCAATTGCGTCCGCAACACGAAAGCAGTTCCAAGACAGGCTTGCACAACATTCGTGAGCGTTATAAGTTCTTTACCGAAAAGCAGGTAGACGTGATTCAAAACCCACAATCTTTTATCGTGAAAATCCCCTTACTATCCTCCAAATGAAAGCAATTATTATAGAAGACGAAAAGTTGTCGGCAGAACATCTGAGCAATCTCCTGAAAAAGATTGATGCCAACATTCAAATTGTGAACACCTTTGATACCATTAAAAAAAGTGTCGAAGCCTTTAAAGCCGGACTCAAAGCCGACCTGTTGTTTGTGGATGTACACCTGGCAGATGGCTTGAGTTTCGACATCTTCAATGAAATCTCCTTAGATATTCCCATCATTTTCACCACCGCCTACGACGAATATGCCATCCGTGCCTTCAAGCTTAACAGTGTGGATTATTTGCTGAAACCCATTGGAAAGGAAGACTTAAAAAACGCACTTGAGAAGTTTAAGAAATACAATCGCAACGATTATTCACTGATGATGGATAATATTGTTCATGCCTATCAAAACATGAGTAAGGTATACAAAACCCGTTTCATGATTAAGATGGGCGACAGCATCATATCCGTTAAAACCGACGACATTGCCCATTTTATTTTCGAAGATGGCATCGTGCTGATGGCAACCCTTTCCAACCATCTCTACCCCGTCGATTTCACGCTCGAGCAATTAGAAAACATGCTCGACCCCGCCATCTATTTCAGAATTAGCCGCAAGGTGATTATCAATATAAATTCGATACAGAAAACCCGTTCGTATTTCAACAGCCGCCTGATTATCACCTCCTCCTTCCTACACGACGACAACGCCATCGTAAGCCGCGAAAGAGTGAACGACTTTAAGGAATGGTTGGGAAGGTAGGGGGGGGTGATCGGTGATCGGTAATTGGTAATTGGTGATCGGTGATCGGTAATTTGTGATCGGTGATAGGTAGTTGGTAATTGGTTATCAGTAGTTGGTGATTGGTATTCGGTGGGGGCGTTTCGGTAAGCTCAATAATCGAAAGGTAAAGGGGTGAAATAGAAAGCTTCCATCTTCATGAAAATGGAAGCTTTTTCAGGCCTTTTTCCGTTTTCAATACAATTCAATAATAAAACGCGTTTCGTCGGTGGCGCTGGAGTTAATCAGTGTGAGATAACGATTCACTTAATAGTCAGACTCATGGAATTGCGCAACATCAAATGTAATTTCATGCTTGGCAGTAGTGCTCACTTTGGTGCAATCAGTGCCTCCCGGGGTGCTGAAAAGGTAAGCATCAATGCCACTTTTGCTTTTCATGCAAATTAAATCGCCGGCAGGAAATGAATACCTGATACGAAGAGGGGAATTCTTTCTTGAATCAGTGAAACTCTTTTTACGATCAGCGGCATTCTTTCTACGATCAGCGGCATGCCAGAGTGAATCAGCGGCATG
>JBAWXL010000053.1:0-20654 GCA_037144095.1 Bacteroidota bacterium | reverse complement strand
TAGTCTATTAGTTATAAACATCGTTGTTAACAATCCCTTATCCCGAACTCAGGTTCATATAAAAAATCAGTGAATCTGTGGCTATTTATTGTTTTGCCCTTTTCCCAAATTAGGTTCAAGATTTTAGATTTAAAAGGAAAAATATTTATGCCAAAAAATATTTTCCCTGCCACGAATCCCTTTCTTCAAGTCGTTTCTCAATCAAAATATTAATCTGATCATTTCGAATCAACCCCCACGAATTGGCAACAAGAAACCTCGGCGGAACTTCGCCGGCAAACCTTTCTATTGCAATAGCGGGCGAAAGGCGCTCGATAAAATCAATCACAAATTCAATATATTCCTCCAAACTAAAAAACCTGTAGGATTCGGGATGCAGAGCATAATCCAGTTCCATCTGTGTGCCCCTGATGATTTGCAATTGATGAAACTTAATACTATTGAGGGGCAATTGCGAAATAATAGCGGCTTCGCCCAACATTTCTTCCCTACTCTCACCCGGAAGACCAAAGATAAGATGCGTCCCTGTGTGAATCCCCCTTTGTGCAGTCAGTTGAATTGCATCCGTTGCGTCCTTAAAATTATGTCCACGATGGATAAGTTGCAAAGTTCTATCGTAACACGATTCGATACCATATTCAATCGAAACAAAATGGGTTTTCGTCAATTGCTGAAAATAGTCCAATTTAGTTTCGTCCACACAATCGGGTCGCGTACCAATGATAATTCCGCTGATATCCTCAAACTGCAAAGCCTCATCATACATCTTTCTCAATTCTGCTAACGGAGCATACGTATTAGAATACGCCTGAAAATAAGCGAGGAAAGATTTTGCCCTGCGATATCTCTTTTTGTGAAATTCTATGCCTTCCGTCAGTTGTTGCGCAATGCTTTTTTCGGGATGGCAATACGAAGGATTGAAAGCATCGTTGTTACAATAAGTGCAACCCCCAATTCCTTTTGTTCCATCGCGGTTCGGACAAGTAAAACCAGCGTCCAGTGTTAGCTTTTGCAACCTAAAACCAAATTTCTCCTTCAATCTGTCTGCAAAAGCGTTATACCTTCTTCTATTTCCCCAGTTGGCAGGTTTCGTCATGATTTAATTTCTTTTTTTTGGAGAAAATTCTTTTGTGTAAGGCAAAAAAAAACTGCCTTTTATGGAGGCAGTTTTCATCGAGATTAATTTCTTTTATTGGATATATCCTTTTACAATACCTTCTTTTAGGCAAGCTGCCAATCCTTTTTTGTTTATATTTCTGATTCCAGAAGTAGAAACTTTCAATGTAATCCAAATATCATCTTCAGCAAGATAGAATTTTTTTAATTGAAGGTTTGGATAAAATTTCCTTTTAGTTTTAATATGAGAGTGCGAAACGTTGTTTCCACTTAATACTCTTTTTCCTGTTATTTGACAAATCCTCGACATAATAATTTTTTTACCGGTTTATAAGCTATATTTCGGAGTGCAAAATACGATATAATATTTCAGATAAACAAGTTTATTTTATTTAATACCTATATTTTAATTTTTCAGCCTCAATTATTCAACAATTTTAAACTCTGTTCGCCTGTTTAATTGGCGGTTTGCAGGGCTGTCATTCTTCGTAAAAGGAACCGTTGAACCATATCCTTTAAAGGTAAGTTTCGATGCACTTATTCCCTGTGTAATCAGATAAGTTACCACAGCCTTGGCTCTGCTTTCCGATAGTACCTGATTTGTGCTTTCGCTTCCAACATTGTCCGTGTGCCCCGAAATTTCTATTTTAACATTGGGTTTTACTTTTGAAATGTCGTTAATCAATTGCACAAGCCTCGATAATTCGTTAGTTGATTCAGGTCTAAGTGTAGATTTGCCCGAATCGAAGAAAATATTGCGCAAAACGATTTTACAACCAATACACATACCTGTGAGCAGTATGTCTTTCTCTACCATAGAATAGTCGCTCAATTTTGGCAAGTCGAAATTTTCAGAGAAAAACAGATAATCTTTTGCTTTTACATTAAGTCCGTAATTAATACCCGATGGCATAGAAACCAGAAACTTCCCCGTCGAACTATTAGAGGTAAAAATACCTTTCGATTCGTTTTTCACATTATCTGTAATTTCGATTTCAGCAGAAATAGGCTGCATGGTGAAAGCATCCAACACCCTACCTTTAAGAATGGTGAGGTTCTTGGCATCAATATCAACCGCCCCTTCCAAATTCGATTCGGGAACAGGCAAAGCAAAACTTGCCAACAGATGATCTTCGTTGTCCAAAATAGCAGGTTTGAGGCTGCCAAGGAATTTCACCCTGTAAATATCTTCTTCACCAACGCCATTTTCTTCGCGGTTAGAAGTCAAATATCCATATCTGCCATTTGCCGACATAACGAAGTAGGTTTCATCATAAGGAGTGTTGATAGGATAGCCCATATTGACAGGTTTTGTCCAGCCACCCGGCACCCTTTTGGTCACGAAGATGTCATAACCTCCAATAGAGTTAAATCCCTGCGAACTGAAGTAAATAGTATTATCATCAGGGTGAATAAAAATACTGTTTTCATTATATTTCGAATTGATATCACTCGTAACGGTTTGTCCTTTGCCCCAAAGATTTATCCTGGGATTGGCAAGCCCGCTAAAGAAAAGGTCTTTTCCCCCACGATTGCCATAAGGATTATCGGATACATAATACACAATAGTTCCATTATAGTTAATGCTGGCGTGGGTTTCATTATATGGAGAATTAATCTTGCCATCCTGCATTTTTTCAAGCTCGCCCCATGTATCACCTTGAAGTTTTGAAAAATATAAATCGTAATTACCTGTAGTGTTTTTACTCAAAAGCATCGTTTGCCCATCTGGTGAAAGTCCTACACATATATCTTCTCCATCTGTATTAATGGGTGCTCCCATTGCAACAGGACTTGTCCATTTTCCTTTCAATTTATGACTAACAAATACATCAGAATTATTAAACCCATCATCCCCCATTTTCCCCCCCATAGTCCCGGGTCTTATTGAATTGAATAACAACATCGATTCGTCGGCAGAAATGGAAGCACAAAAATCGGGATAAGGCGTATTTATCTCCTTTATATTTTGAATAGAAACTTTTTCGGGATGTACCACAAGTTTTATGGCAGTATCACATTGGGCATATATTTTATTGATGGTTTCTTTGTTTTTCTCTACATCTTTTTCTTTAGCTTTTGTCTTAAACAAATCAATTTGTGCTTTGCTTTCCTTAAATTTATTTTCAAAAGTATAAGCCTGTGCAAGGTAGATATAAACTTCAGGAGTTATTTGTGGATCGAGTTTTAATGCTTTTTCAAGAAGTGGAATTGCTGAACGTTTTTTCCAGGTTTGGAGATAGCATTTCCCCAATTTTATATTAAGTTCGGCATTGTTCGGGTTAAATTCATTGGCTTTTAAATATAAAGCCAGTGCATCTGCAAACAATTTAGGTGTTTCCTGATGCAAGACCAAAGCTGCTTCTCCCTTTTCGAGTAATTCGTCGGCTTTCTTGATATTTTCTTCAGCGGCTTTCAGTCCTTCTTTGTTTCCTTTAAAGTTTGAAGATTTGAATTCAATGTTTTGAGCAAAAGAACTGTGAAGGAAGAATAATAAAGTCAGCGTGGTTATAATATGTTTCATTTTATCTTTTTCTTGTATTAGTAAAATTGATTATTCGCATTCCTGCGCTTGATACTTTTCGGCTTGCTGTACACCCAATTGTTTTGCTTTTGCCCAATCGGTGCAAGCTTTTTCTGCTTCACCGCTCATTTCGTTTGCAATCCCCCGATTTAGAAAAGCAACCCCATAATCGGGATTAATTTCAATTGCTTTATCGAATTCTTTGATGGCTAATTCATATTTTTCTTTGCGATTATAAACAATTCCTTTATTGTTGTAAGAAACCGCATACTTGGGATTTAACTGTAATGCTTTTTCGAAGTCGGGCAAAGCTTTGTCAAGATTTCCTTGTTCAGTGTATACTGTTCCCCGATTATTATAAGCAAAATAATAGTTAGGGTCGATAGCAATTGCTTTAGAATAAGCTGTGATGGCTGCCGGATAGTCTTTCATCTTCTTGCGTGTGCTTCCCAAATTATTATAAATATAAGCTTGCTTCGAATCGATAATTACAGCTCTTTCGAGGTCGGCAATTGCACCTTGCAAGTCGTCTAGTTTTCTCTTGCAACTTGCTCTATCATTGAGGGCTTTTGGATTGTCAGATTTAATTTCCAATGATTTGTTGATGGCATTTAATGCTTCTGAATAGTTTCCGGCAAGGAATCTTACGCCGCACAACTCATACCATGCTGTATAATCATTTGGGCTTGACTTGATAATTTCCTGATAAACACTTTCGGCAGACTTGAAATCGCTAAACATTACGGCTGTTTGTGCTTTCTTGAAACGGGCTTTCAAAGGATCTTCATAAATGGGAATGGCTTTGTCGAAATCTGTGAAAGCGCCCTTATAATCTTTTGAATCATATTTTGCAATGGCACGATTGTACATGGCTTTTCCGAAATCTGGTTTCAGTTGCAATGCCTTATCGAATTGCTGAATGGCACCCTGATAATCTTTTGCCTGATATTTTGAGATTCCCTGATTGTAGCTTTCCTGTGCTTCGACAAGCTGCTTGTTTTGAGCGTTCAGCGCAGCAATGGAATCACGAAATTTGATTTCGTCAGTCGAAAGTTGACCGTTGTTTACCTGCCCAAAAAGGAAAGGAGGCAGTAGTAACAATAACATAAAAATAGTATTTTTCACTTCGTAGGTTTTAATGATTAATTTGGGTGCTAATGTAGAAAAAATACGTTTATCAGAGCAAAAATGTATTTTATTTGGAAAGAATCTCTATTTTTGACCATTGAAAAAATGAATGAACAAAAGATAATTCCTTTAAGGAAACGATATTCAACTGCTTTTATAGAAGCTGGTTGCGACGAAGCAGGTAGAGGATGCCTTGCTGGTCCGGTGGTAGCGGCTGCTGTAGTTTTACCTGAGGGATTTTTTCATCCTTTGTTAAACGATTCGAAGTTGACGACGCATAAACAACGCGAAATACTTAGAGATTTTATAATGGAGAATGCCATCGCATGGTCGGTGGGTTTGGTGGATAATGTGGAAATAGATAAAATTAATATTTTGGAGGCTTCCATCAAAGCTATGCATTTGGCTTTGGATGCGCTTTCACTGATTCCTGAATTGTTATTGATTGATGGCAACAGGTTTAAACCCTATCGGGATATTCCGCATTATTGCGTTATTGGAGGCGATGGAATTTATCAATCAATTGCGGCTGCTTCTATTTTAGCAAAAACTCAACGTGATAGAATTATGACAAATTTGCACAACGAATATCCTCAATATAATTGGGGAAAGAATAAAGGTTATCCTACTTTGGAACACAGAAAAGCGGTTTCCATTCATGGAACTACTCCTTATCATCGTTTGACTTTCAATATGAGTTATCAGACAAGGATTGAGTTGTAGTAGAATTAGATATTTCATTATTTAGAAAAATTCCCAAGTCTCAAATTCCAAATTTTAAATTCAAAGGGTGGGGATTTGATGATTTTTTTGGGGTAAAATGAATTTTAATTTCGGTTTTGAATAAAATTACTATCTTTGTTATCATAAAACTAAACCAATAAACCATAAAATATGAAACACGTCTTAAAACCTTTTACAAGCTAAGCTTCGTGGCATATTTGCTTCAATTCTTATAGTAAATATGCTGATACTACTATATTTAAATAGTAGTTTTTCTTTCCCCAGCCATCGTCTGGAAATTCATAAAAACCAACGCATGCGGTATTGATGTGCGCCCCAAAAGGTGAGGGGAACTGATCCTTATTTAATACAAAAACAATTTCATTATGATTAAAAAATTATTCATTTTATCAGCATTCTTTGGCGTTTCGCTGATGGCAAACGCTCAAATTTGGGTTCAACAAAACACCAACTTCACCGGAACTTCCATCGGAGTTGACGAAATTAGCGTGGTGGATGCCAACATCGTTTGGGTTAAAGGCTTTAATGGTAGCGGCACAGGCGACTCAAGACGTAGTATTTATTCTAAAACAATTGACGGTGGAACTACCTGGACAGCCGGCGCAATTGGTGTTACAGGAACTATTATGCCCAGCACTTTTGCTGCAAGCAACGCTATGAAGTGTTTCGTTGCTGCAATTGACACTGTTTCGAGTGTTGCTTCTTTTTGGGGAACTTATGACGGAGGCGCTACCTGGGCAACAGTTGGTACCATTTTAAATTCTTCTACTTCATTTGCAGATAGAGTTAAATTCTGGGACGGAAATAAAGGTTTTTGCTATGGTGACCCCACAGGCACACCCAAACAATTCGAATGTTATTACACCACCGACGGGGGTACAACCTGGACTCCTGCAGTTACTTCTGTTGCTCCATCACCTGCTGCCGAATATGGATACAATGGCGGCGATTGTTCTGCTATTGTTCGCGGAACAGGCATCGGATTTATTATCACCGACCATGGCAGGGTTTTGAAAACCACCGATTATGGTATGAACTGGGCTTTAACTGCTGCTCCTGCCTTTTCAAGTACAGCCCAATTGGCAAGCGTGAAAATTTATGCTTCAAGTGCCAATAACATCATTGCTGCAAATTTAACAACTTCCACTTCTACTGCATGGACATGGGTGATTAGTTCTGACGGCGGAGCCAGCTGGACATCATACACCCCTTCAGGAAAATTTTATGATTATGCAATGTGTCATTTGCCTGGAACCACAAACCGTTATGTGTCTACTTCTCCAAGTACTACCAACGGCGCCGGAGTTTCTTACACTGTTGATGGAGGAGCCAACTGGACAGATTTTACGGATGCCCTATTGCAACCATCAGGGACCAACATCCAATGTTTGGCTGTTGGATTTTATGATGTTACTACAGGCTGGGTGGGCAATTATGATGCAGCGCAATCCATCAATTCTATTTTAAAATATCACGACGTAACGGCCGGTGTTCCAATTCAGCAAACACTGAACGGAAATGATGTAAACATTTATCCAAATCCATCAAATGGTTTGGTTAACTTCGACATTAGCGGACCAAATGCAGGGGATATTAATATTTCGGTGTTTGATGTTATGGGAAAACTTATCTTCAACCAAACCCTCAACACTCATGGAATTATGAATTCTTTCTTTGATTTTTCTTCTTATGCTATGGGTGTTTATTTGGTTAAACTGACTTCAGGAACGGAAACAACTACTAAAAAACTGATGATTCGATAATCGTTTGTTTGATAATATAGAAAAGAGGGGAATGATTTCTCCTCTTTTTTTTTGAAGAATAGTATTAAATTCATTTGGAAGATATTTTGAATTAAGTAATGCCGGAGGTTTTCTTTTATAACAAACAAGAATAGATTTCTTTATTCATTACCAAAGAATTCAATTCACAGAGAGATTGGGGTGATGGAATAATCATGTTTTGAGAGGAATAGTATTTTTGTTTAGCTTAGAAAAGAATAGTTTATTGAAAAAACAAACTGTTGCTTTGCTCATCTTTTTACATCATTCAATTTAAAAAACTTCAAAATTATTCTTTGAAAATAAAAGTTTTTAAAAAACTCATTTTCATCCTCCAACTTTTAAAGTTTTTTAAAAACTTTTTCTTTTTCTCCTTTTTCATACAATTTTATAATTTCTCAAAATAAAATCCAGGTTTTTCGAGTTTTTAAAAAACTTGAAATTAACAAAAAAGTGATGGAGTTTTTTTCAACGAGGTGCCTCCGGACAAAATCTTGGGCACTTCTGTGATTAGAGAAGTGCCTCCGGACAAATTCTTGGGCACTTCTGTGATTAGGGAAGTGCCTCCGGACAAAATCTTGGGCACTTCTGTGATTAGGGAAGTGCCTCCGGACAAAATCTTGGGCACATCTTTTTAAAAACTTTGGCTGATATGTGTATTTCTGAAAAGTTTTTAAAAAACTTATTGATGTTATTCTTTTCGGCATAAGTGTTTGTTTTTCAAAATATAAAAATTTTATTTTCAGACTTACACCTCTTTATTAAATTCCAAGACCCAAATTTCAAATTCCAAGACCCAAGTCTAAATCCCTGGTTTCAAATTATAAATAAAACTAAATGTTCTCTTTCTTGAGATTTTGAATTTGAAATTTGAGTCTTGGGTCTTTTTCCCTCACGTGCCTGCTGCTGATTGAGGTCTGCCTTCTGCGGACTTCTTTGTTTGATATAATAAAAATTACTCCTTTTATATATAGAGCTATTAAAATTCTTTTTCGGAAAAACATTTTTGGTTGAGATGTTGCCTATTTCACCCTCAGAATTCGGATGATGAATTTATTTTCTATTTTTGCACTTCTAAAAATTAATCTTATGAAACGAATCATTACAACACTATTTTGCATTTTTTCTATGTTTTTCAGTTTGATGGCTCAAACGAATTTGCCCGAAATCACGTTTCTGGAAACTCCGCCTGAGGTGGATGGGGTTTTAGACAATAATCTTTCAAATTTGCCGGTGCGAGAATTTGTAAAAGTGGATAAATCTGACAAAACGAACCCCGATATTAAGGCTACCTACCGCCTGGCCTACACAAGGGACTACCTTTATGTTTATGTGGAGGCCGAAACCGATAAGTTGTGCATGAGGGATTTAGGTTATCAGAATGGTGACGGAATTACTTTGTTGCTTGCCAATCCAAAACCGAATCAGGTTGCTTCGGAGGAGTTTTATGTGTTGGGTTTTTCGCCACAACAACAATCGGATAAGCTTTGGCAAAAGCAAGTTTTGGTGTATAAGAATGATGATTTGGTGGTGGCTGCGCTTCGCAAAAGCCATTTCGAAGCAAAGATTGCCAACGGAAAAGTGGGTTACGAGCTTCTGCTTTCGTGGGAAGAGGTGCATCCTTGTCATCCCTGGTTTGTGAAATCGATGGGCATCAATCTTTGTTTTATTAAGGGTATTGGCGATAAGCAGGTGAACGAATATTATATGAAATTCGATAAAAATATTTTGGCAGAACAGCCTAAACATGAATATGCCACCATTGGTTTTCAGGCGCCCAAGCTGCAAAACGGTTTTCAGTGGTTTGCCATGTTGAGCCAGAACAATGCGCTGAAACTGGACACAGTTAGTTTGCAAATTGCGGGCGTTGCGGCAAAAAATGACACCGATGATGTTTCGGTTTACATCCATTATGGCGAAGGCGAGCGTGCCAGTGCACGAATGATTAGCCTGGCGCTTGGTGCGGAGCTGAGTCGCCAACAATTTCCCATCCGCATTCAGGAATTGCAGGCTGCCGGCTATTTGGTGAAATGGTTTGGAAATAAATATCCGCAACATGGCGAAAATGGGCTCACTATTTTGCCGCAAACCGATTTGGTTAGGATTGCATCGCAGGTGGAAAAATTAAGATCGAAGCTGGCCGACGGAAGTATTTCGACCCTGAAATTTCATCTAAAGTCCTTAGCCGAAACCAAGAGCCAGTTGAAAAGATATGAAACGGCAGCTTTCTTTCGACTGAACTATACTTTTTTCATCGAGCTGCTGGATGCCGCCATTAAGGGGCGCGACGTGATTGCCGAAAAGCAGGGTCAGCAACGAAGGGCTTTCGTGTCGGCCATCGATTCGACGCTTCAACCTTATAGTATTAAGATTCCGTATGGTTTTAAAACCACTAAAAACTATCCGATGTTGGTGTTTTTGCATAATAATGGCGAAGACGATAAAAATGTGCTCAAATCGGGCAATCGCAGCAATGGTAGTTTTATAGAGGTGGCGCCTTTTGGCCGTGGCACCGACAATTGTTTTGCGAAAGACAGCGCCCAGACTGATATTATGGAAGTTATTGGTGATGTGAAGAAGAACTATCCTGTCGATTCGTCAAATATTATACTTGCGGGCTACGCCATGGGGGCTTATGGGGCACTTCACACTTTTGCCCAAAACCCAAAACTTTATAAGGCTATTGCTTTGTTTTCGGGCAACCCCGATTTGGCAAATAAAACCTTCGGAAAAGGATATACGGACTTTGCGGATGCCAAAAATTTGAAGATTTTCAAAAATATTCCGGTTTTTATTTATCATGATAAAAACAATACTTCTTATGCGTATGCTTCCATACTCGAATTTGTGGAGAAACTTAAAACAGCGGGTGCCAAAGTTGATTTTTATTCTGATGATAATGTTCAGGGCGACCTCAATCAGTTTATTAATTCGAAGTATATGGAATGGTTGAATAAGTTTAGTGCGAAATAAACCAAACTTCTGAAATTAAAAATCCTTAACTTAGCGAAGCGATCACATGAGTACATTTTATGAACGAATAATCTTTATTCTTACATTTTAGTTAGATAAAAATCTTTCTTTCTAAAATTCTATTCTATACGTCACAATTGGAATTCTACCCAGTTGATAATTATAATTCAGTTCCTGCGTATCAGGATTATAATATTGATTTTCGATATTCTGATAATTAAAAATATTGGCAAGCTCGAAAGCAATCTCGTGGGCACACCTCTTTCGGTTGAGACGATAGCGCAAACGAAAATCGGTCTTGAAAAATGCTCCATATTGACCCGTATAAGCTAAACTATCCACAAAAACTGTTTTACCTTCAGCCTTCGATTTCTCAAGATCGATGGGCGTAAAATGCTGACCACCCAGCAAACTAAGCGTCATGTTGATCCCTATTAAGCTATTGGAGCCCGTTTTAAATTCGTAGCCAGCCAACACATTGAGAGCATAGTTGCCATTAAATCTGGTGTTGTGCAAAGTTGAATTAAAATCAAAATATTTCGATTGAAACAAAGAACCCGAAAGCATGGCATACCAACTGTTCGAAAAATACTTCTCCAGCGTTAGTTCAAGTCCATAATTATAGGCTTTCCCTTTCGAAACATAACTTTCAGAACTGAAAATATTGTCGTCGGTGCCAAAATTCACTAAAGACATTGACGGATTTTGCGCACTCAGGGGAATCTGACTTATGTCTTGATAATAAATTTCAGTTTTCAGGCGGAGATATTCATTCAGATTCCAGTCATAACCCAAAACATACTGAAACGAGCGTGAGAAATCAAGGTTTTTATTGGGAAAATAAGCCTCTCCATTTGAATTATATTGTTTCGAAAAATAAATCGAAAGCGGTTGCATCATATGATGCACCCCAAAAGCAAAACTCAGGGCATGCCTTGGCGAAAACATCCACTTCATTTGCAAGCGAGGCTCCACCGCCGTTTGATAATTCAACAAAAGATACATCAGATGAATGCCCGGCAACACGAGAAACTTCTCCGTGATAAAATATTTGCTCTGCACAAAAACCTGAACCAACTGCGTCGCGCCATTTGATAAATTAATATTATTCTGATGCTGAAGCGTATCGTAAATAAACTCTTTATATGAATTTTGAGTAGAGATATTTTTAAAATTCACTCCGGTCTGTAATGAGAATTTCGCATTAATTTTTTCTAAAAAGAAAACATCCAACCCAAGATGATTTTCCAACGAATGCATTTCGTTCATCCTAAAAGAATGATATTGCACATCGAGAGAATCTTCAATATTGAAAGGATTGAAAACCGAATAAGAAAGCGAAGTTTTGAAATACGCATCTTTAGAAACACTCTCAATCCACTGCAGGGCGGCAAACCCCATTTGCGAACCTGTCGAATATCCAAAAGCATCCGATTTCTTAGTCCATTTCCCGCTGTCATGCTCAGGATTTTCCTCCGACGAACTTCTCCCCCCTATCCCAACAAACGAAATGCTGCCCTTCTTAGTCGGAAAATGCAGCTTCATCGAAAGATCATAAAACTGCGGAACACCATCAGAGAGCCTAATTCCTGCCAAATCCAACAAAGCCAAAGTAGAATACCTGAAATTAATCAAATAAGAAGCCCTGTGTTTTTTACTAAAAGGGCCCTCCATGCCGGCTTCCAATCCATTCACTCCAAGTTGGGCAATATATTCATGTTTTTCGTTGTTCCCATTTCGGAGTTTCAAATCAAAAACAGCCGAGTTGGCATTCCCATATTCAGCAGGATATGCCCCACTTAAAAAGTCGGAGTTCTCTAATAAATTATTATTAATCATACTAATTGCCCCTCCCGAACTTCCTGCAATAGCAAAGTGATTAGGATTCGGGATGTCCATCCCATCTAAGCGCCACAGCACCCCAATCGGCGAATTGCCTCTCACTACTATATCATTGCGTTTATCTGAAGCATGAACCACTCCTGCAAAAAAGGAAGCCATCCGCGAAGGATCGCCCCAACATCCTGCGTATTTAGATGTTTCTTCCACCGTAAATCCCCTTGCACTTACAACCGACATTTCATTTTGCGTAGAAGATTTATCAGTTTTTGATTTAATTTCCACTGTTTTTTGCAAAATTGCCTTAGGATTTAATTCCACGTTCAAAATAGTTTCTTTCGAAGAGATGATTTCTATTTCTTTGATGAAATAATCTTCATATCCTATATAACTTACCTTAAAACTTCTCCTCCCCACCGGAACTTTTTCCAATCTAAACTTTCCATTTATATCAGTAGTAACTCCAATTAAGGGAGATGAATTAACAAGAAGCACAGCAGCTCCGGGCAATACTTGTTTTGATTCTTTATCCATAACAGTACCTCTGACTATTTGGGTCAATTGCTGTGCATGTAACAAAGAGATTAGTAAGTTACAGCAAAAAAACAATAATATGATGCGGGTTTTATTCATAATTTCCGCTGTAAAATTAGATAAAAACAAAACTCAACAAAGAACTTATTCATTTTCCATTATCTTTGCCTACTAAATTATTAATTGAATGTTAGATTTATTACACACTTTTTTAGATTTCATTTTGCATATTGATGTTTACCTACAACTCTGGGTAAGCGATTATCGCACCTGGACTTATGCTTTTCTATTTCTCATCATCTTTTGCGAAACGGGCTTAGTTGTTACTCCATTTTTGCCGGGAGATTCTCTTTTGTTCGCTGCTGGAACCATTGCGGCCATGGACGGAGAACCTCTTAATGTATTTCTATTAGTTATTGTGCTTATGACAGCAACATTCCTTGGAGATAACTCAAATTATTTCATTGGAAAGTTCTTGGGGCAAAAAGTTTATGAAAAAGATTATCGTTTGATTAAACGAAAATATCTTGATAAAACTCATTCCTTTTACGAAAAACATGGTGGGAAAACGATTATTATTGCTCGTTTTATGCCCATCATAAGAACTTTTGCACCTTTTGTAGCAGGTGTTGGCAGCATGACCTATTTGCGCTTTTTAAGCTTTAGTGTTATTGGCAACATTTTATGGGTTAACTTTTTTATTTGGTTAGGTTACTTTTTCGGGAATACAGAAATTGTGAAAACCCACTTTAGTCTGGTTATACTTTCAATAATTTTCATTTCTATTCTTCCTCCTATTATTGGAATTATCAAACACAAATATTTTAGTAAAACATCTTGATTTTACGCTATTCTTCTAACAAAAAATTGCATGCATGATATAATTTCATATCTTTGCAACTCTTTTTAAAATGTAAATGATTAATATTACCCTTCCAGATAATTCAGTTAGACAATACGAAAGTGGCACAACTGCTCTTGAAATCGCTCAAACAATAAGTGAGGGACTAGCCCGAAATGTATTAGCTGCTAAGATAGATAATGTAGTTTGCGATGCAACCCTCCCTATAAATAAAGATTCTAGTTTACAATTACTTACATGGGATAGCGAAGAAGGAAAATCAGCTTTATGGCACTCTTCCGCACATTTAATGGCTGAAGCTGTAGAAGCCATTTACCCCGGCGCTAAATTTGGTATAGGTCCTGATATTGAAAATGGATTTTACTACGACATTGACCTTGGCGATAAAATAATTTCGAGCGACGATTTTAAAGCAATTGAAGATAAAATGCTCGAAATTGCTCGTAATAAGAATGAATATGTGCGCAAAGAAGTCAGTAAAGACGACGCTATTCAATATTTTACTGAAAAGAATGATCCCTATAAATTAGAACTTATAAATGATTTGACTGATGGACAAATCACTTTTTATCATTCCGGGAATTTCACTGATTTGTGTCGTGGGCCTCACATCCCAAATACCGGTTTTATAAAAGCCGTTAAAATAATGAGTGTTGCGGGTGCATATTGGAGAGGCGATGAAAAACGCAAACAACTTACCCGTTTATATGGCATTACTTTTCCAAAGCAAAAAGAATTAGCCGATTATTTAGTTTTACTTGAAGAAGCCAAAAAACGTGACCACCGCAAATTAGGTAAAGAACTTGAGTTATTTACTTTTTCTCAAAAAGTGGGACAAGGTCTTCCCCTTTGGTTGCCTCGTGGTGCTCAATTACGCGAAAAGCTGGAACAATTTCTCAAGAAAGTACAACGCGAAGCAGGATATGTTCCTGTTATAACTCCTCATATTGGCAATAAAGAACTATATGTTACTTCAGGGCATTATGAAAAATACGGACAGGATTCATTTCGTCCGATTGCCACTCCGGTTGAAGGTGAAGAATTTTTCTTAAAACCTATGAATTGCCCTCATCATTGCGAAATTTATGCACATAAACCTCATTCATACAAAGAACTTCCTCTGCGTTTAGCTGAGTTTGGAACAGTCTACCGCTATGAACAAAGTGGCGAATTGCATGGTCTTACTCGTGTGAGAGGATTTACACAAGACGATGCTCATATCTTTTGCCGTCCCGACCAAGTGAAAGAAGAATTTATCAAAGTAATTGATATTGTTCTTTTAATCTTTAGAGCGCTTGATTTTACTGATTTTGTAACTCAGATATCCTATCGAGACCCAAATAATAAAGAGAAATATATTGGCAGCGATGAAAACTGGGAAAAATCACAAAGAGCTATATTGGAAGCTGCTGAAGAAAAAGGTTTAAAAACAGTTATTGTTGAAGGTGAAGCTGCTTTTTACGGTCCTAAAATGGACTTTATGGTGAGAGATGCTATTGGCAGAAAATGGCAATTAGGCACAATTCAGGTTGATTATAATCTTCCTGAGCGTTTTGAATTAGAATACACCGGGAGTGACAATCTAAAACACCGCCCAGTTATGATTCATAGGGCTCCTTTTGGTTCAATGGAACGTTTTGTAGCAGTTTTGATTGAACATTGTGCTGGAAACTTTCCTTTATGGCTCACACCTGATCAGGCAATCATTTTGCCTATCAGTGAGAAATATCAGAATTATGCAGAAAAACTATTGAAGCAATTAAATATTTCCGAAATTCGCACCCAAATTGATGACAGAAGCGAGAAAATTGGAAAGAAAATACGTGATGCTGAATTAAAGAAAATACCCTATATGCTTGTGGTGGGCGAAAGCGAGGAAAAAGAAAACCTTGTTTCTGTTCGAAAACATACTCAGGGAGATATTGGAACAATGAGTGTTGAAAATTTCATTTCACATATTGAAACTGAAATTAAACAAATGACACAATTTTGATAAATAAACATAATATTCACATTTAGAAAAGGAGACATTATAGCAACGAAATTCCCTTATAGGCCGAAAAGTAATAATTCGACCAGTAACTTCAGAGGTGCTGCACGAAAAAAAGAGGAGCTGCACAAGATTAATCACTTTATTACTACACCAATTGTTCGATTGGTTGGTGAAAATTTAGAACCGGGCATTTTCAATCTTCGGGATGCAATGGCTTTAGCCGCAAGTCTTGAATTAGATTTAGTGGAAATATCCCCCACTGCGAATCCGCCTGTATGTAAAATAATTGATTATAAAAAGTTCCTTTACGAGCTGAAAAAGAAGCAAAAAGAAATTAAAGCTAAAACAGCTAAGGTTACTTTAAAAGAAATCAGATTGGGTCCTAATATTGACGATCATGATTTCAACTTTAAATTGAATCATGCCATGAAATTTTTGAAAGATGGCGATAAGGTGAAAGTTGATGTGTTTTTTAAGGGAAGATCAATCGTTTATAAGGAACAAGGTGAAATCGTATTATTGAAGTTCGCTCAGGAATTGGCTGATTATGGGAAACCTGAACATCTGCCAAAACTAGAAGGCAAACGAATGATTATGATTATGACTCCAGTGAAAAAGAAATAAATTTTTGAATTAAATATAAACTACAGAAAGATGCCAAAGATGAAGTCGAAATCCAGTGCGAAAAAACGGTTTGTACTAACCGGCACCGGTAAAATTAAAAGAAAGCATGCCTACAAAAGTCACATCTTGACCAAAAAGACAACTAAGCAAAAACGTAATCTTACGTATATTGCAATTGTCGACAAAGCAGATGCGAAGAATGTTAGAGATATGCTTCAAAGTTAATTATCCATTATTATTAACCATTATTTTAAGCACTAAGTGTTCTGTGATAAAGAACCGCTAAAGTAAAAAAACAAAGAATTATGCCAAGATCAGTAAATTCAGTTGCGTCGAAAGCACGCAGAAAAAAAATCCTAAAACAAGCCAAAGGCTATTTTGGGCGCAAAAAAAACGTTTATACCGTTGCTAAAAATCAAGTTGAAAAAGGTTTAGGGTACGCTTATCGCGACCGTAAAGCTAAAAAACGCTCGTTCCGTAGCTTGTGGATTGTGAGAATCAATGCAGGAGTTAGAGAATACGGAATGTCTTATTCAGTTTTCATGGATAAGTTGATTAAAAATAACATACAAATTAATCGGAAAGTTCTTGCCGACCTCGCTTTAAACAAGCCTGAAGCGTTTAAAGCTATTGTCGATAGAGTGAAAGATTAAGGTCAAGGTTGAGATTAAGGTTGATTTACCTTCAGCCTAATAGTCTTCAGCCTATCAACCTATTTTAATTTTATTGAAACAAAAAAAAGGCTGTCGAAAGACAGCCTTTTTTATTTTCAGCATTTTTCTAAATAAAATCTTCTGTTTGATTTTCTTCTTCTTCAAAAATGGGTTGTTGTTCGGCAGCGGGTTGTTGAGCTTTTTCTTCAACAGGTTTTGCTTCAAACACCTTGAGCTCTCTTTCGTAAAAGGTGGCTCCGTTCAACTCATGCATTGCTTGCTGTGCTTGCTCATCGTCGGGCATTTCAACAAATCCAAATCCTTTGCTACGTCCGGTGTGACGATCTTTAATGATTTTCGCAGATTTCACTTCGCCATAGCCTTCGAAAATCTGTCTTATATCGGCAACAGTGACTTTAAAATTTAGATTGCTTACAAAAATTTTCATGCTTAATAAATTAAATGATTAAAAAGTTTTTCGCTTCATCAGCAGTTAATACTTTGGGTAGTTTTAGCTTTTTATGTCGTTAAACTGATGTTGAAGTTTTGAACAAAAATATAAAAAATATTATACCTACATAATTTTTTTGATAGTTCTTGCTGATAATTTCTTTCCATCAAGCATTACAGATTATTTTAATCAAGTTTTACGTATTACTTCAACACTTTAGCAACTCTAATTCCGTGCTTCATTTCCAATTGAACAAAATATAAACCTGAAGTTAATCCAGAGACATCGTAGGTGGAATTGAATTCATATTTCCACTGTTTAATGAGTTTGCCGGATGGCTCTATCAATTGGACTGATTTTATATTTTCAAGGGGGGCAAGTCCAAATAAGTATAGCTGATTATCGGATATAGTAGAACTTACACTTACTGCTTTATTTTCATTTATCCCAATATCGGCAGCCGGAAGAAATTCCCAAAATTCTTTAATGTAGGTGGAAGAAGCAACACGTCCGGTTGCAACATAGCCTTTATTCCCAATCGAAAAAGCTCCCACCGCAAAGCGTGGAAATCCATCAGGGGTGTTCATTTGTTGCCAGGTGTTATTGGTAGGAATATATGCCCACAAATCCCCAAATATATTAAATGGAGTGTTCCAACCTAAGCCTGCATATCCAATATTGTTGATGGACCAACCTGCAACAAAACCTCTTGCGATGGGCGGAAAATCTGCCTTTTGTGTCCATGAATTAGTTGTCGGATCATATTCCCACATATCCTTATAAAAAATATAGCTGCCTCCACTATAGCTCTGCCCGGCTCCAACATATCCTTTTCCATTTATAGTAAATGCGAAAGCCATACATCTTGCATTGCCCGGGAAAGGAGCAATTGCGGTGAAAGAATTTCCAACAGGATCGAAACGATAAAAGGTGTTGAAATAGTTGTCAACAGTGGTCATCCCAAGCCCTACGTAAGCATAATTGCCAATTACAAATGCACAGGCTCCGCTAACGATGGTTGGATAGCTAACTTTCTGAGTCCATGAATTCGATGTTGGCGAATACGACCATGTTTCATCAGAATTGAGTCCCACACCGCTATAGGTTGCCCCTCCCACCGTATATCCCAACGAATCAATCGTAAAACAAGCTGCTTTGGCTTTGCCTAAGGATGGCATGCTGGCTTTTTGAGTCCAGGTGTTGTTAGTGGGGTCCCACTGAAATAAATCAGTGTTATAATTTGGCCCGTCCGTGCCATTTCCAACATAACCGTAATTGCCAATGGTAAAAGCAAAGGTTTCGGTTCTGACAGAATAAAAATCCGCTTTTTGTGTCCATGTTAATTGCGCCATTGCATTAAACGTAAATGCAATCAGCATTGAAATTGAAAGTAGTTTAATTGTTTTCATAGAGTTTTTTTTTTCAAAATTACATATTGTTTTTGATATAACAATAATATTCAAGATTTTTTTTGCTATAGAATATTTTTCTCAGAAAAAATAAATATTGTTGTATGAATCTAATTTTTTTGTAATTTTGACACCGTAAATTAAAATTGATGTGAATTCAGTTTTTGACATATTAAATCGTTCGGTCCTTTTGAATGGTTATATTGATGAGTATAGCCTGAAGATTCAAAGTGGAGCAAGGGGTTTTCCCCGATCCGGGGCTTTATGTTTTCCTCCCTACAACTTATTATTTTTCCTTTGTTTTTTTGATAAGATAAAAAATTTCATTTGGCGGCATTTAGCATCATTTCATGGTTTGCATGATGGCTATGTAGTCTGTCATTGTCGCTATGATGACTATCATGATGGCTATGATAACTGTCATTGCCGCAATGAAGACTATCATGATGTCTATGATAACTGTCATTGTCGCAATGATGACTATCATGATGGCAATGATAACTATCATAGCCGCAATGATGACTGTCATGATGGCTATGATAACTGTCATAGCCTCAATGATGGCTGTCATTGTCGCTATGCAATGCAAGATGACTCTGCAATTATACTAATAAATAGCGTTTTAGCTTTATGGAGCAAAAATGCATCAAATATTCACCATAGTTTTCATTCAAAAATTTCCTTTTTGAGCGATCCGAAAACCAAACCACTGTTTTCGAAGAAAATTGTTGAAAAGATTATGGGCATTCAATGTTTATAGATTAAATCCCTGTTGATAAACAGCGAATTAAAATTGGGTAGAAGGGACAATTAAAATAAGCATAATATTTATACTATGCCAAAACATAAGAAAGCGCATGTAAAAAAAGCCTCTATCCGCAACAGTCCTGAGGATAATGAGGTGAAATTTCATTCGGCAGGAGCAAAGCTATCTGCCGATTCGAATGCAACTATTGCGGCACTTGGTGCTGGTGTGACCACCTGCGGAGATGATATTCATACCGCAAGTGTAAAAAACAAAACGGCTCACGACGAAGCCATTGTTGCCACCGGTAAGCTACACGACGCCAATTTAGCCGGCGTGAATGCTTATAATGCTGCAGGCGCAAATGTTGAAGAAATTTACCCTAATAATCCAACTAAGTGGAAAGATTTAGGGTATGATTCGACTGAGGAAATTATTTCTGACCAAACCATTCCCGAAAAAGTGATGAATGGACATTTGGCTCAGGGAGCATTTCCGAAGCAAGCCATTGTGCAATACGATGCTGCGGACCGTGCTGATGAATACTACATAGATGTCACTAAGGGTGATCCTATGGATGATTCTAAGTATATCCCTGTGAAATCTCCTTCAAGGTCTTTCACTAAGATAAATCCGGCTATTAATCTGCCTGACGATTATACCAAGGTAGTTATTTGGATAAAAGTCACGGCGCACAATACTGCCGGAGACGGTCCTCCATCCGATCCATTCGGAGGGAAGATCATACAGTAAGCTTAAGGACTGAAAGCTTATTCCTAACCTAACAGGTTCGTCTGAGCCTGTTAGGTTTTTCATTTTAAAGATAATTCCTTCAAAATAAATTCATGTAATTTGGCAATGCGGTTAGTGTAGGTATGCTGCCGAAAAACCCTTTGCTGACCGTTTTGGGCAATGCGTTTGCGCTCCTCAGGATGATCAAGCAAGTATTTCACCTTTTCAACACATTCTTCAGCTGTCTTATAAGAAACCACTTCTTCTCCATCTTCAAACATTTCGTGCAAATTGGGTTTCCAATCAGTGATTAGACATGACCCCACTCCTGTTACTTCAAACATACGCATATTGGCGGCAAAATTGCTCGCAATATCAGCATGAATATTAAAACCGATTTTGGCACGACTTAAGGCTTTATACATATTCATCCCATAAATCGGAGCTTGTACCAACTTCCTAATCGCATCTGAAATATTGGGATTTGCCGGTTTCAAATCAATATCAATGGCTTTCTTGATGATGGGTAAATGAGAGGCAAAACTG
>JBAWXL010000052.1:0-20682 GCA_037144095.1 Bacteroidota bacterium | reverse complement strand
GGCGAGAGCTAAATCAAGCTCTTTATTTTGTAGTTCAATTTGATTAGTATAATCTGACAGTTTTTTCTCAGATTGTACACGTTCTGTAATATCGTAAATGATTACGTGTAAAACAGGACGACCACCAAAAATAATTTTACAAACAGATACTTCAACATCCCTGATTGCTCCACTTGCAAGGCGGTGCTGAAACTTAAATTGTTTTCCTTCATCCAGAGATACTGAGGCAATATGCATTTGTGCTTCGGAGACAGGGAGTGTATTGATATCGAATATTCGCAAAGCTAATATCTGTTCCTTTGAATAACCATAGAAACGTTGTGCTGCATCGTTTGCATCAATAATTGCTCCATCATCAGGATTAATCAAAAGCATAACTGAGGAATTGTTTACAAACTGATTTCGGTACGATTGCTCGCTTTCTTTTAGAATGTTTCGTGCAAAACGAAGTTCTCGATTTTTTCGCCACATAAAAAACAAAGAGCCTGTTATAACCAAAAATAATAGTATTGCAAAACCTATTAAGCTGCCAATAATTAAAGATTGATATTGTTCATAGATTTGGATTCTTGGATTTAATATTACTGCCTGCTTAAGAATACTATCAGGTAAAATAATATTATTTTTTTGAAGTATTCTATCGTCAAATACCCATGCATTTGGGCTTTTAAGTATTGGTTTTATTTGAGAAACAGGAGAACCATGAAGAAATTTCAATAATAATCCAGCTGATCCTGCTCCCTGATGCATGCCACTTGTCACATAACCACCCATTACTCCTTCTATAATATATCCATCCTCCATACTAACCACAATGCGTCCGGTTTGGGACAGACTTTTCATTACTTCGCGCAAAGACAACAACTGACCATTGGCATCTAGCATTCCGCCCATAGTGGTCAGAATAAGGTATTTCCCTGGTAATTTATGAATTTGTTCTAAAACTTTATCCAATCGTTTCTCAACAATAAATGTTGTTCGCAGATGAAAAGAATTCAATTCGATGCGTGCATCTTTTTCAATTGCCTGATAAGTATTACTCCCATCACCAATAAAAACAAGGTCGTTAGCTTTTGGGTCTAAAGTAAGTATCCATTTCAGATTAGGTGTAACATCCTTAAGCTCAAAAACACCAGTATAAAGAGAAGAGTCGAGGCTACTTCTAATATTATAGTTATTGATCCCTGAAAAGAACACAGGAGTCCCTGGGAAAATATGAGACAGATGATCGCGTGCAAATAACAAGGCATTATCATCAGTAACATAGATTGCCGCAGGTTTATAACCGGCATATTTAGTCAGATAATGTCGTTCCACTTCAGCAGCATAAGTTTCATCATACACGTGACGTTTAGTGTCTAAATATTCTGTACAAAATGAAGCATTCACTTGTTTATCATCTTGTATTGCTTGAATGAAACCCTTATGTTGGCTCTGAGTCCATGCATATTCTTGTGAATATGAATGGAGAATAAAAATTTGGAATATAGGATTAGCATTTAATATTCCGGCGAATAAAAGAAAGAAGCTTAAGACAATGAATGAAACAACGTGTTTCAATAAAGAATTTATCGCTTCAGTAATTCCCACTAAGAGATGTTTTCTCTTATTGATATTATCGGTTGAAATTTTACAACTTGTGCTAACCTTTTCCATTTTACTTTAATCCTTTGCTTAATATTTGCTGCAAATAATCATAGTCGTAATTATTAGCTAAGGTTGTAAGATACTTTGCAAGTTCAATATTGTCAGGTTCAATGCTCTTTATAAGTTCAAGTAAAAGATCTAAATCAGCAACTGAAACAGCATTTAACATACCCGATATCAGTTTATTTGGCAATTTATCAATATCAGCAACAATTGTTTCATCATCATTTAAATATCTTTCTTGTCTGCTTTTAATATTAACTTCAGTTTCATAAACATATTTAATTCCCAGCACTTTCCCAATCGTATTAAATAATTCGCTTTCTCTAAATGGCTTCCGAATGTAGCCTTGCATCCCTATTGATTCCGCCTTTTCTTGTTCTTCTTCAAAAGCGCTGGCTGTGAGGGCAACAATTGGAGTTCGTTTCCCCTTTTCAGTTGATTTAATGCGCTTAGTGGCTTCATAACCATCCATTATGGGCATTCGCATATCCATTAAAATAAGATCAGGACTCAATTCCTCAAACTTTTCAATTGCATCCTGCCCATTTACAGCTTCGTTTGTTTCAAATCCAACTAATTTCAAGAGATTTACAACAACTTTCATGTTTTCAACTTTGTCGTCAACTACCAATATACGATAAGTAGGTTCTCCTTCATCAATACATATCACCCGTTTAGTTGTGCAAGGTGCATAAACTTCTGGCTTGCCTTCTTTAACCTCTAAATGGAAAGTAAATACAGACCCTTTCCCGACCTTACTCGAAACAGATATATCTCCTCCCATTAGAACAGCCAATTCGCGACTTAGCACCAAGCCTAAACCTGTACCACTCCCCTTTTTAATCCCTGCACTTGTTTGTACGAAATGTTTAAAAAGCTCATTAAGTTCACTTTTCTCAATACCTGGACCTGAATCCTGAATTTCAACTATTAACTTGTCAGTAAACATATCAATTTTGTCAACACAGGCACGAACGGCTATCCCTCCTTCATCCGTAAACTTAATTGCATTCCCTATTAAGTTTACAAATATTTGACGCAGTTTACTTTCGTCAACAACTACATATTGAGGAAGATTCTCATCTATTTCAAACATAAACTGAATATGCTTAGATTGTGCTCTTTCTTTAAAAATCATTTGAATATCATCAAAAAGAGAATGCAAATCAACATTTGTTGGATTTAATACAACTCGCCCTGCTTCAACTTTCGATAATTCTAAAATGTCATTGATGAGTTCTAAAAGATGTTCACTGGCACGAATTATCGAAAGATTATATTCTTTTTGAGAGTCTGATAAAAGTTTATCCCGACTAATAAGTTGCGAGAACCCAATAATAGCATTCAATGGAGTTCTGATTTCATGCGACATATTTGCAAGAAATAAACTTTTTGATTTGTTTGCCATTTCAGCTTCTTGCATTGCATTATAAAGCGTTGCTTCTGTCTTCTTTTGTTCAGTAATATCCCAATTGGTTCCAATCATGCGTAATGGATTACCTGCTTTATCTCGCTGAACTGTAGCTAATGCACGGATGTTATGTATTGATCCATCTGGCCAAACAACCCTAAATTCTGTATCAAATTCCTTTTCGCCCTGTATTGCCATTTTAACTTCATCGTTTCCTCTTTCAACATCCTCAACATGTACTCTCGATTGCCAAATATCGTATGCAATAACATGTTCTTTCTCTTCAGGTCCAACGCCGTAAAGGGCAAACATCTGATCATCCCACAAATAAATATTATTTACAATATCGAAATCCCAAACACCAACACCTCCCGCACGTGTCGCCAATGCCAGACGAGTAGATATTTGATTGAGTGAATCCTCAGCAAGCTTTCGATCGGTCATATCGCGACTAATTCCAAGCACACCAATGAGTGACCCATCTGGACCAAAATAGGGTGTTTTCAAGTTATCGAATAATACTTTCCCGCCATTCGGATAGGTCATCCAAACATCATTATGAATTGGCTTTTTCGATTCAATTACTTGTAAATCCTGTTTTCTAAATTGATCGGCAAATTCTTTATCGAATAAATCGTAATCTGTGAATCCTATAATTTTGTCTTTTGGCAAATTAGAAAACTCTGCAAAAGCAGGATTTCCTCCAAGGTAAACACCATTTTCATCTTTAAAAAAGATAATATCGGGTATTGAATCAAGTAGCGAGCTAATTAATGCTGAATGACGTTTTATTTCCTGTTCTGCCAATTTGCGTTCGGTAATATCCGTCATGGTTGTAAGCCAGCAAGAATCTTCCCCTATAATAATGCTTGATGCAGAAAACAAACCCGTTAAGATCTTTCCTGATTTTGTTCTTATTTTAACTTCAATATCTTTTGCAAAACCATTCTCAACAAGGATTGATTTAGTAAATTCACGTTGTTGATAATCCTCGAAAATATCCAGGTCTTGAGAAGTAAAACCAATAACTTCATTTCTTGTATATTCCAAAACTTCTAAAAACATATCGTTCACATCAATATAATGTCCTGTTGAGGCTGTTGATATTGCCATCAGGTTAGAGCTTGATTGAAATGCCTTTGAGAATTTTTCTTCCGATTGTTTTATTTTTGTCACATCCTTAACCACTCCAAATAAAGCCGGTTTCCCATCCCAAACACCCGGATATACTCTTGTTTCAACTTGTATTTCAACTCCACTCTTCGTTAAAACCGGAACCGGACAAAAGTCTCTGGCTCCCGCAAGCATTTCTTCTACATTATGTGCAGTTTCTTCTCGTCTTTGCTCCGGATGAATTAGTAGTACAGATTTCTTTATTAATTCTTCTTTTGAATATTCTAATCGCTCTAAAACCGTATTATTTACATCTAAAATATTACCATAACCATCCAATACAAACAATAAATCTGCTATTGAACTAAAAAACGTACGGAAATTCTCTTCACTTGTTTTTAAATTTTCCTCAAATTGTTTACGCTCCGTAATATCACGCTCCACAAATAATATGCTTCCCGGATTTCCGTGCGAATCTAATAGTATGGTTGAATTTACATCTGAATAAAATGAAGTATTATTCTTTTTTAAAGCCCGATATTCAATAATCTTATGCTCTTTATTACCGCTAACCAATTTTTGAATATTTTCTTTTAGCAACTCATGGTTAGATGGATGAATAAAATCAAAAATAGTTTTATCCTGATATTCCTCCTTTTTTTCTATTGTATATCCATGCATTAAAGCCAACTTCTCCGACATCAGTTCTATTTTCCCATCCATTGATGCCATCCCAATTCCGTCAGGTGATGCTGCTATAATTGCCTCAAGTTTTTTGGTGCTTTGAAGTAATTCTTCCTCAACTATTTTACGGTCGGTGATATTACGTTCAATAAACAAAATACTTGTTGGTTTCCCCAAGGCATCATACAAAATAGTTGAGTTCACATCCACATAAAACCTGCTACCATCTTGTTTTATGGCCAAATATTCAGTTATTTTATGTTCGCTTCCTCCCTCTAATAGTTTTCGAATATTTTCTCTAAGAATATCATGATTAGATGGATCAATGAAATCAAAAATTGTCTTGTCAATATATTGATCTTTTTGCTCTACTGAATAACCATACATAGCAGCAAGTTTATCCGACATAAGTTCAAGCTTCCCATCCAACGAAGCCATCCCAATTCCATCCGGTGAAGCTGAAATAATGGCTTCAAATTTCTGGCTACTTTGCCTGAAAGCTTCTTGTGCATTTTTTTGTAAGGTAATGTCTACAAAACTTTCAACCAGTTTTTCTTTTCCTCCAATCTTTATTCTTTTTACAGTATTCAAAACTGAAAGTTCAGTTTTATCAGCACAAAGCAAAACTTTTTCTGAATTATCCACATCCTGACCTTTGTCGCAAACCGGGCAAGCATGTTCCAAAGCAGGACAAATATATTGATGACATCTGTTTCCAACAATATTACATTCGCTTTCACCTATCAGTTGAGCAGCGAAAGTATTTACCAATTCAATAATTCGGGTCACAGGATCAATAATCATGATACCCACCGCAATATTTTCCAACAACGAACGCTGAAGAATCTCACTCTCTTTCAACTGCTGTTCCATTTCCCTGCGTTCAGTTATATCTTCTTTTATAGCAATGAAATGAGTAATATTCTTTTGATCATTTATAATCGGCAAAATAGAGATTGACTCCCAATACAGTTCCCCGTTTTTCTTTTTATTTTGCAATTCTCCACGCCACTCTTTTCCCGACAATATAGTTTCCCAAAGTGTGATAAAATATTCACTTGGATTACTTCCCGAATTTAAAAATCTCGGATTCTTCCCAACAGCTTCTTCTTTTTTATATCCCGTTAAATCGCAAAACTTTGGATTTACATATTCAATATCTCCTTTTATATCTGTAATGATTATGGAAGCCGGATTTTGCTCAACAGCCTTCGACAATTTCAATATTTCTTCAGCCTCTTTCCGTTCTTCAATCAATTTTATTAATGAATCGAACAAATAAATACTATCCGAAGGATCCTCAACATCTACGTCTGTATTCTCAGGAGTAGGATTTAAAGCATAAATTGCTGCTTTTATTTTGTTGATGGTCTCCTTCTGTTTTTCAACATCAATTTTTTGTTTCTGATAAGCATCCCTAAGCTCTTGCGAACTAATTTCTATTGAATTTTGAAGCAGTTGCGTATCAACATTGAAACTTTCGTAGGTGTTGTTGATCTCAGAAAATAGGGTTTTTAGTTCGTCCGGTATATTCTCAACCGAACCATAGTGTTTTTTTAGTTGGCGCGCAAGCAGTTTATTCATTTCAGAGAAGAGATTTATACTTCTTTAAAAACAGTAATGGTCATAGTTTGATTATGCAGTTCGCAATGTTGCTCAAAGGGTTTGATGGGGCAAATTTCCCCATACGAATAAAATCCGGTCATAGTGGCATGTCCCCCAATTACTTCCCTTATGATTTCAAGTTCCTCTTCAACCCTTTGTTTTAAAACCAATTTTCGTCCAACAAAGCTAATCAGTATTGCCAAATCCGGATTTTCATTTTTCAGACTCGTTTTCGACATCTCTGCCGCATCATTTGCCCCATCAATCAACCTATCAGAAGTGGCTTTCATCAAACGCACATATTCTCCCTGCGGAATATCACCCGCAAACACCATACTCCCATCTTCTTCATTCACAGCCAAAATAGTTCTAACAAGCGGAGTTTCCGAATTTTTCAAACGTAGGCTCAATGGAAACAACAAAGCCGAAGCCGGCAAGCCGCTTGCATGATCTCCTAAATATCGTTTATAAAGCTCCAGAGCAGGCAGCCCATCAAGTTCATACAAAATATTTGCTTTTGATTTTGTAACCTCGCGATCCACCCCAAACGAATCCCATCCCCCCATCGAGCCATAACCAATTCTAATATGCTTTCCATAAAATCCGATAGCCAACACAAGATTTTTTTCTCCGGCTTTATTATGAACAATCACAGTTTCCGCAAAATTTGCCTGATCTCCTGCCAATCCGCCTGTAATCGGAATACTATTTTTAAGTTTTTGATTTAAACCCTTCGTAAGCTCGCTTCCATTAATATTCAAACCTTCCGAAAGTATCATCACATGCACAAGACCCTCTTTATCAAGCCTTGCTGCCAATTTCTCACCCACCTTAAAGCTATCTTCCATCGCATGAATTTGCTCTTTTGCAATTTCTACAGTCGTGTTTTCAAACCAAACTGCAGTGCAAACAATATTGTTGTTCAACACTTCCTCCTGACATATCTCACCCGAAGTCGAACAGCCCACTATTTGAGCATTTGGATAAGCCGTTCTAACGAAATCAATGTGCTCTTGTTGTTTTAATAAATCTTTGTTGCCAAATAAGAATACAAGTTGCACCAAATTACCGGTCATATTATCATTTTTTTTCACCCAGCCTTTGGCTTCCGAATAAATACTTTGTTCTGTTTTCATGACGCTTTTTTTTTACTGATACTAAAATTGAAGTTCAAACACAATATTTTAATATAATATTCTGATATTTATATGTTTATTGAAATACGAATTTGAATATCTAATGTGATAAAAATATTTTTGCCAAAGATAATTATTTTTAGATTACAAAATTAAAAACTTCTTCAAAAAAAATCAAAAATTTTTATTTGCCCATAAATATCATTTTAGTTCATCAAATTTTCATTGAGATGCCTGCTTTCTGATGTCTATTATTTTTTACTTTTCACAAAATACCCTTACTATTATTTAGCTTTAATTCCACTTAAATAATCACACTAATTTCTCATGATCAAAAGCTAATTTTACAAGAGGTTTTAATTAAAAAAAATGAAGAACTGAATATGCATCCTATGGTCTTACGAATGCCTACTGTGGTCTTAATTATCCCTACTGTGGTCTTAATTATACCTACTATGGTCTTAATTATGCTTACTTGGGACTTATTTATGCTTACTTGGGTCTTAATTATGCTTACTTGGGTCTTAATTATGCTTACTGGGTTCTTAATTATGCTTACTGGGTTCTTAATTATGCTTACTGGGTTCTTAATTATGCTTACTGTGGTCTTGTTTTTTCACTAACGACGGGCATTTCCGTAAAATCACCTTTTCTCTAAAAAAGGAGTTGAAAGCCTCCCAAAAGCCTACTTTTTCCCTATTTTGATATTATATTTTAGCAAAAGAAAACAAAATTTCATTCTCCCTCCAATGGCAAAACGATTTGAACATAGGTTTCCCCTCCCCGAAACTTGGAATTTGCTTCTTGAAGTTTTTTCCTAATCCACCTTCAGTCTTCAACCTAAATTCCTTTAGCCTCTCCCCTGCTCCAATTCTTCTTTCAGATAAGCAGCCGTAAATCCTTTGTCTGATTGCGCCACCTCTTCCGGTGTACCTTCTGCAATAATATAACCTCCCAAATCGCCCCCCTCCGGACCTAAATCTATTATATGATCTGCCATTTTTATCACATCCAGATTATGTTCGATGATGATAATCGTATTTCCCTTATCCACCAATTTATTAAGCACCTTCATCAGCATATTAATATCCTCAAAATGAAGACCTGTGGTAGGCTCATCAAGTATATAGAGCGTTTGTCCGCTGTCTTTTCTCGTAAGTTCGGCAGCCAACTTAATGCGTTGCGCCTCTCCCCCCGACAGCAAAGTAGAAGCATGCCCCAAAGTCAGGTAACCTAAACCCACATCTTGCAATGCCTTAATCTTAAATTGAATCGAAGGAATATTTTCGAAAAATCCTACAGCTTGTTCCACTGTCAGGTTCAACACATCATTAATAGATTTATTGCGATAGCGAATTTCCAATGTCTCTCTGTTATATCGCATTCCATTGCATGCGTCACAGCTAACATATACGTCGGGCAAGAAATTCATTTCTATGGTTTTCAAGCCTGCACCGCCACAAGTTTCGCACCTTCCTCCCTTTACGTTAAACGAAAATCGTCCTGGCAAATAGCCTCTAATCAATGATTCGGGCAATTGAGCAAACAATTTTCTAATATCGTCGAAAACGCCAATATAAGTAACCGGATTCGAACGCGGTGTTCTTCCAATGGGCGTCTGATCCACCTCTATTACTTTATCAATATGCTTATGCCCTTCAATTTTCTCGTATGCTAAAGGATGCAGCCCCGATTTATAAAACATTTTTGATAAAATAGGATAAAGAGTTTCGTTTATCAAACTCGATTTCCCGCTTCCCGAAACCCCTGTAATGCAAATCAACATCCCCAAAGGAAGTTTCAAATTCACAAACTTCAGATTATGTCCATTTGCCCCTAATAAGTTAATGAATAAACCATTTCCTGCCCTGCGTGTTTCAGGTATTTTGATGGATTTAAGTCCACTCAGATAACCACACGTCAGTGACTTGCAGTTCAACATTTCTGAGGGAGTCCCTTTAGCTACAATTTCTCCTCCATGATTGCCTGCCCCCGGACCAATATCCACAACATAGTCCGCCGAAAGTATCATTTCTTTATCATGTTCCACCACAATCACCGAATTCCCCATATCCCTCAAATTCTTCAACGAAGTAATCAGCCTTTGGTTGTCTCTCTGATGAAGTCCGATGCTTGGTTCATCCAAAATATACAATACATTCGTAAGCTGCGAACCAATTTGCGTAGCCAGGCGAATTCTCTGTGTCTCCCCTCCCGATAAGCTATAAGCAGGTCTCGAAAGGGTCAGATAATCTAACCCTACATCCAACAGAAATTTCAATCTGCTGCAAATTTCACTAATAATTTCCTTGCCAATACTAAATTTCCTTTCCTCTAACTTCCCTGGAAGTTCATTCAACCAATCAATGAGAGTTCTAAGATTAAGTTCGCTAAGTTCAGCAATGTTTTTTTCATCCACAGTAAAATAAAGCGCCTCTTTCTGCAAACGTGTCCCATTGCATACCGGACAAACAATGCTATTCATAAAACTATTCACCCATTTTTTCATCGATGTCGACGAAGCTGTATCACTATTCTGATTCACCAGAAAATTTACTATCCCTTCATAGTTTAATGAGTAAGTCGAACTCACTCCTACATAATCATTCTGAATCTTTAACACCTCATTCGAACCGTATAATATCACATCCAACGCCTCATCGCTGATATCATTGATTGCTGTGTTCAAATCAAATTCATATTTGTGTCCAATAGCTTCCAATTGGCGAAAAATCCAATTGTTTTTGTAAGGCCCTAAAGGCACAAGCCCTCCCTCCTTAATACTTTTCTTTCTATGAGGGATTATTTTATGAATATCAACTTCCGAAATATGCCCCAGTCCATTACATTTATGACAAGCACCATAAGGAGAATTAAAAGAAAAAGTATTCGGTTCCGGATCGTTATAAGATACCCCTGAAGTAGGACAAACCAGCAGTCGACTATAATAGTTTATTGTGTTGTCAGCAGTATCTATCACAGAAATAGAACCTTTTCCGTGTTTTAATCCTTGCTTTACCGATTCAGTTAGCCGATGATGCGTGTTAGAATTAATAGATAACTGATCAATCACCAATTCTATATCATGAATCTTAAATCTATCGAGCTGCAAACCGAAACTAATTTCCCTAATTTCGCCATCAATTCTCACTTTTAAAAAGCCTTGCCGTCTAATATTTTCAAAAAGCTCTCGATAATGACCCTTTCGCCCTTTAACCAAAGGCGCTAAGATAATCATTTCCATCTCATCATATTGCTCTTTGAAAAGATTGATAATTTGTTGCTCCGAATAGCGTATCATTTTTTCACCTGTCACATAAGAATACGCATCAGCTACTCTTGCAAAAAGCAATCTGAGATAATCATAAATTTCTGTAATAGTCCCAACTGTCGAACGTGGATTGCGATTCGATGTTTTTTGTGCAATAGAAATCACCGGACTTAACCCAACAATTCGATCCACATCCGGACGTTTCAATTCGCCAATAAACTGACGTGCATATGCCGAAAAAGTTTCCATATACCTACGTTGCCCTTCAGCATATATCGTATCAAAAGCCAGTGAGGATTTCCCACTGCCACTTATTCCCGTAAAAACAACCAATTTGTTGTGCGGAATCACAAGGTCTATATTTTTCAGATTATGAACCCTGGCACCATACACCTCAAGGTTTCCGTTTAAATCATTTTCGACGCTTAATTCATTTTTAGAAGAGGATTGCCTTTTAGCCATTTTAAAGATTGGGAGGTGTTGGATTCAATTAATCGTTGTTGCAGTATCATTGATAAGCGAATTGGGATCTTTTATTTTCGAAAGTAAATTCAAATAGAGCAAATACTGATTCTCGGGAAAGGTAAATATATACTGCTTTTTAGTCTTATTCGTAAGTTTACGATCCCTAAGCCACGGATTGAATTGTTTCAAAACTTTATAGGTAGTTTTATTCTTAACAGCAAAATCTGCAAGATTCGAAACAGAAGAATCAACACTTACTTTATATGTTGGAATGGCTTGATAGAGGTCTTTGTTTCTTAAATAAAATCCATAATCAGAAGGTTTTTGTAATATTAGTTTCAAAGAAAGGATCCTGAATATATATCGTGAAGTTTCCATATTGAGAAAAAGGTCATAGTACTTAGTGCAACCCTGAAAATCAATTTGTTTTTTCATTCCGGCTTCGCCCATATTATAAGATGCAGCAGCATTGGTCCAATAATTACATTGAGCATAAGCATTTTTAAGATATTTGCATGCTGCAACCGTAGCTTTTTCGATATTATAACGCTCATCAACCTCATCATTTATTTCCAAACCGTATCTGATTCCGGTATCTTTCATAAACTGCCAATATCCGCAAGCTCCGGCAGTAGATGTTGCATGAGTCAACCCACTTTCAGCCATAGCAAGATACTTAAAATCATCCGGTACGCCCTGCTCTTTCAGAATAGATTCAATAAGTGGAAACCATCGGTTGGCACGTTTAATCATGAGTATCGTATTCGACTGCCAATAGCAATTTATCAATAGTTCCCTTTCGAGGTTTTCGCGAACATCTTCATATTCTAATGGAACTTTCTCTCCGGCAAAACTTAATTCATTTGGAATTTCAACTGAAAATACCTTGCAATTGTTTTTAAATGCTTCCTTATAGTTTTTATCAGAATCATTAGGTTGGTTGCTTGAACAAACAAACACTTTTACTACCAAAATCAATAATGTTACTGAAATTAGCACCCAATGCCATTTGTGTTTGAATAAATAAGTTAGCATCTTCATTAAAAGTAATGTTTTGATTGCTTCAGCGTAGGGAATAAAACATCTTTGTCAGAAAGCATTGGATCAGCTATTCCCCAATTGATATTCAAATCAGGGTCGTTCCAAATGATACCACCTTCTGATGATTTGTTATACACATTTGAGCATTTATATAAGAATATTGTGTTGTCTTCTAATGTAAACATTCCATGTGCGAAACCTTCTGGAATAAAAAGCATCAGATTATTTTCATGTGATAACACACATGAATACCATTTACCAAAGGTTGGTGAATCTGAACGAATGTCAACGGCTACATCCAATACACTTCCATTGGCAACCCTCACCAGCTTTGCCTGAGCATAAGGCGGTTTCTGAAAATGCAATCCTCTTAATACTCCCTTTTGAGAGTTAGACTGATTGTCCTGAACAAAATCACAATCAATACCAAAATCTTTAAACTTGGGTAAAGAAAAAGACTCAAAAAACAAACCTCTGCTATCTTTAAAAACATCAGGTTGAATAATAAACAATCCGGCTAAAGGGGTACCAATTAATTTCATTTTAACCTTCTAAAATAAGTTGAGATTTACAAATGTATTACTTCACCAAAGGCAGCGGCCACCGCCTCCATGATAGCTTCCGACATTGTGGGATGTGGATGAACTGCATCAATGACTTCTTTCCCTGTGGTTTCAAGTTTACGACCTAACACCACTTCGGCAATCATTTCGGTTACATTATCCCCTATTAAATGAGCGCCCAACCATTCACCATATTTCGCATCGAAAATTACTTTTACGAAACCATCTTTTGCTCCAGAAGCGGTTGCTTTTCCTGATGCCGAAAAAGGAAATTTCCCAACTTTAATTTCGTAACCGGCCTCAATAGCTGCTTTTTCGGTGTATCCCACGGATGCTACTTCAGGATTTGTATAAGTGCAAGAAGGAATATTTTTATAATCTAAAGGTTCAGGATGATGTCCGGCAATTTTCTCTACACAAATAATTCCTTCGTGAGAGGCAACATGTGCCAAAGCAGGTCCTTTCACAACATCACCAATAGCATAATACCCTTCGATGTTGGTTTTGTAAAAATCGTCGACAAGTATTTTCCCGCCTTCGAATTGTATTCCACATTCCTCAAGACCAATTCCACTGATATTGGTTTCAACACCTACTGCCGACAGAACGATGTCGGCTTCAATAATTTCAACACCCTTTTTAGTATTGATATTAACTTTACAAACATCTTCAATGATTTCAACCGATTCAACACTCGAACTGGTCATCACCTTAATTCCGGCTTTTTTAAACGAACGTTCCAATTGTTTCGAAATTTCTTCGTCTTCAATTGGAATGATATTGGGTAAAAACTCAACCAAAGTAACTTGTGTGCCGATTGAGTTATAAAAATAAGCAAACTCAGAACCAATGGCACCCGAACCAACCACCACCATTCGTTGGGGTTGTTCATTTAAGGTTAATGCCTCACGATAGCCGATAATTTTCTTGCCATCTTGTTTTAGCGAAGGCAACTGTTTCGAACGGGCACCTGTAGCAATAACTATATGTTTAGCTTCATAAACAGTAAGCTCAGAGGCACTATTGCTAACCTCAATTTTCTTTCCCGGTAAGAGTTTACCGAAACCTTCTATTATATCAATGTTATTTTTCTTAAAAAGAAACTGAATTCCTTTGCTCATGTTCGCTGCAACATCTCTGCTCCTTTTTACCATAACAGGTAAATTAGCTTTAGCTTCGCCATTTATAGCCACGCCATAATCGGCAGCATGTTTAGTATAGTTAAACACCTGAGCACTTTTCAGCAATGCTTTTGTAGGAATGCAACCCCAATTCAGGCAAATTCCACCTAATTCGGCTTTCTCCACAACGGCAACTTTCATTCCTAATTGAGAAGCTCTTATGGCAGCCACATAGCCCCCCGGACCACTTCCTAATACTATAATATCGTAATTCATAAAGATTGGTTTTATGTTTTTAAACAGGTCGCGAATTTACAAATTCTATGCTTTTAATAACGCTTTTTGTCAGTATATCTTTTATTTTCCTCAAACTGTATTTTCTAACAAACAAGAACTTACTTTGTTCGGGAAATAAATATTTTCGGATTTGATTTTTCTTATCAAGGAAATATGTAATTTTACCACAGATTTTAAACATCAAATATGAAGTTCAAACGTGTTTTACTTAAACTAAGTGGCGAGTCGCTTATGGGTTCGCAGGGATATGGTATCGACCCCGCAATTTTACAACAATATGCTGATGAGATTATATTGGCAATGAAAGAAGGAATTCAAATTGCAATAGTGGTGGGAGGTGGTAATATTTTCCGTGGAATGCAGGGAACAACCAAGGGTTTCGACAGGGTGCAGGGCGATTATATGGGTATGTTGGCAACCGTTATGAATAGTTTAGCCCTACAAGGTACTTTCCATCAAAATGGCATTGCCTGCAAAGTACTTTCGGGAATAGACATCAACCCTTTGTGTGAAAAAATGAGTAGCCGAAGGGCTATTGATTATCTCGAAAAAGGCGAAGTGGTGATTATTGCAGGCGGAACCGGCAATCCCTACTTCACCACAGATACGGCAGCCGCTCTTAGGGCAATTGAAATCAAAGCTGATGTGGTTTTGAAGGGTACACGCGTGGATGGGGTGTATGATGCCGACCCTGAGAAAAACCCGGGAGCCATTAAATTTGAAACTATTCCTTTGCAGGAAGCTTTCGACAAAGGACTAAAAATAATGGATTTAACTGCCTTCAGCTTGTGTATTGAAAACAAAATGCCTTTAATCGTTTTCGACATGAATAAACCCAATAATTTATTGAAAGTTGTAAAAGGCGAGAATATTGGTACTTTTGTAAGTGTTAATTGATAAAACAAAACAAAATGGACGAAAATAAAATCGATCTACTCGACCTTGCCAAAAAGCGTGTGGGATTTAAAAAGCACCTTACTATCTATATTTTAGTGAATCTTGCTTTGTGGCTGATTTGGTTGTTTACTTCTTTGCTGGTCATGCGCGAATATTATCACATTTGGCCCATCTACCCCTTAATTGGTTGGGGCATTGGTCTTGTTTTTCATTATTTGCGGGTGTATAAGTGGAATGCCGGATGGGTAGAGAAAGAATATCAAAACCTTCTGAAAGAGAAAGGGAGAGAGGGGTTATGAGTTATGGGTTATGGGTTTTGGGTTATGAGTTGCATTTGAATCTATTCTTTACATTTTAAATTTTTTTCTTTTTAAATTAAATCAAATAAATATAAACACAAATTCAGTTAGTATATGAACGAAGAATCTCAATTTTGTTTAGATGAAGCCCAAGAGGGCATGCAGACTGCCCTGCTTCATTTTGAAAAAGAACTCCATAAAATAAGAGCAGGCAAAGCCAATCCCCAAATGCTTGAAGGGGTTAAGGTGGACTACTATGGCAACCTCACTTCCATTGATAAAATTGCCAATATCAACACTCCTGACCCTCGTCAGATTGTGGTGCAGCCCTGGGAAAAAAACATGTTGGCTCCCATCGAAAAAGCCATTATGAATGCAAATCTTGGTTTTAATCCTCAAAACAATGGCGAAATTCTTCGCATCAATGTTCCCCCATTAACCGAAGATCGTCGTAAGGACATGGTGAAAAAAGCCAAAGGGGAAGCTGAAACTGCTAAAATCAGTATCAGAAGCATACGTCGTACGGCTATGGATGATGCAAAAAAACTCGAAAAAGACGGCACTCCTGAAGACGATATTAAAGTTTTGGAAAGAGAAATTCAGGAAATCACCAATAAGTTTATCGAAAAAGTAGACAAGGTGCTTGAGATGAAAGAAAAAGATATTATGACCGTTTAGAGTTTTAAGACCCAAGTCCCAAATTCCAAATTCAAAGGAAAGCTGGGACACAAAGGACACGAAGGTTTTGCACAAAGTTGCACAAAGGAAAGGCTTACTTTCGTAAGCCTTTTTGTGTTTGAAATCATTGATTTAAGAACAAGGAACGATGAATTTTGATTTTATACATCGGTAAAAAATACATACACAAAACATCTTAAATCTTAAAATGCAGTTATCATTAATAGTACGAATATATACTTAAACAAGCTGACCCTATTAAATAAGATTTAGGTGTGTCCAAAAAAATTAGTCAGGTACCCAAAAAAGGTTTTATAGCATCCTAATTTTCTAGGATGGTCTTAAACTAGAGTTTAACGGCATCCTAAGTTTTTAGGATGGTCTTAAACTAGAGTTTAACGGCATCCTAATTTTCTAGGATGGTCTTAAACTAGAGTTTAATGGCATCCTAATTTTCTAGGATGGTCTTAAACTAGAGTTTAACGGCATCCTAATTTTCTAGGATGGTCTTAAACTAGAGTTTAGCGGCATCCTAATTTTCCAGGATGGTGTTCTCGGAAGTTTTGGGGTATGTGAATTTTACAACATATATATAAATCAAGCGATTAAGACAATCATGGTTTTTTTGAAACCTAGCAGATTCTTGAAACTTGTCAGGTTTGCTTTCTTTCGAAGACTTAACAACTTTCTAAAAGTGGTCAAATCTAACCCATTTGAAGCCAAAATGTTTTATTTTTTAGCCATACCCGGATATTGAGAATAGGGACCTTCGTTAAGTCGTGGCTCAAATAAATTGAAGTCATCGAAATCGACTAAGCCATTACCGCTAAAATCTGCTATGGTAAAACCATATATACCGTTGTTTAAATAAGGTTCAAATAGATTGAAATCATCAAAATCGACCCCCAAACTTTGATCTAAATCGCCAAGATAAAATGCATACACCCCATTATACACCTGAATTTGTGGATCTATTCCTCCGGCTACCTGATAAGCATTCAGTGCATTGCTGACAAAATCGTAAGAAACAGGATTAGTGGTAAACGAAACCGGATAAGCCGACCAGGTTTCAAGATGATTTCGATTAGTTATCTTGATGAAATAATTTCCATTACGTATTGGATCTAAATTAAACGAGGCAAATCCATCTGTTGTTAAATCAACATTTGAAATTTTTAACACCAAATTATAGGGTGCGAACCCATTATGCAGTTCAACATCAACCTTATCGGCAATGCCGTTTCCATATTTGGCAAAAGACAGTCCCGAATTCAAATCCACATCTTGTGCTTCAAACATACTGATTGTTGTTGAATTGAATAAACCTTGGAGGAAAAAATGCAGATTAACCTTTCTTAAAATTATGGTCGTCACCTTCAGTCTTGTATTACTTTCACATCCTCCAATGCTTTGTGTGGCATAATAATGACTTCCATTCGTCAACAGAGTGGTTGCCAATAATAAGTTTCCACCATTGGCAGCATCATACCATTTCAGCGAAGAGCCCAGGGCAAGTAAATTTGAAATCGTTGATCCAAAACTAAATGTTTGGAGAGAATCTCCCAAAGGTGCATTCGTACTACTTACCGTAACAAGTGCATTTCCAATCAACATGGTGCTACCCCCAAGGCAAGTGTAAGTTCCTGCTTCAGTAATATTCCAAGATAATGCGCTCCCGTTTCCTGCCACAACAGTCCCATAGTTTACTCCATCTTTTTTCAACTGATAATTAATTCCTACTTGTGAGCCTGAAGTGCCAACCACTGCCGGGGCTCCACTTGTACAGTAATTTCCACCACCTGTCACCGTAGGAAGATTAAGTGTCGGATTATTTAAGGTTGAGGTTATAAAAGTGCCATTTGCGCTTATGTTGGTGGAGCTTGTTCCAATAAATGAATACACTTTAGTTGGATAATTTAAGCCTGTTGCATTTGTAGGAACAATACTTAAATTGGGCTGTGCCATTGCAAAAGGAACACTATTGATAAGTCGCACACGCATCAATTTTGTGCCTGAGGTTTTTGAAATAATTGTCCCTAAACCAGCACTAACCGAAGTTCCCGTAATTTTTATACATTTATTTGGTGTTGAATTTGTCATGAACATATTTGCTTGAGTTTGCCTTTGATTTAAATTTATTTCAGAAGTGGAACCCATGATTAAGGAATCAACTAATGTTCCCCCATTTCGAATCGAATCGTTGACAAAAATGCCAATTTGAGCCAGGCTAAGCTCGAAATTAGGCGGATTAGCATAATTTCCGGTATGAACAACATAAATATCAAATTGATATTCAGTTGGCGAAACTTGTGCATCATTCCTGAGTTCTAAATTAAAATAAGGCCATATCCCGGTTTTGAAATGCACAATGTCTCCATAAAAAGTATCTAAAGCATTTAAACAATATGCTCTCACCCAATAATCCGTAGCGGAGGATAATATTGTATCAACATAAGTGTAAACTCCTGTCCCAACCCCTGAACTAATCGCAGTACTCAATGCATCTCCCAATGCCGGATGATTATGATTTGCAAAAACAAAGCCTTTACTGATAGAAGGAGTAAAACAAGTTGAACTTAATTGTCCATTAAAAGTTGCAGAAGTAAGTCCAATGTTTGAAACTGGAGTTGTAACAACAGCAATAGCTCCGGCTGGAGTTGTAGTTTTAACCGATAACCTACTCTGGCTTTCACAACCTGCAATGGTTTGACTCGCATAATATATCCTTCCAATCACCAAAGTATCTGTATTTAAAAGTAAACTTCCTCCAGTGGGAGCATTATACCATTTAATCGCACTCCCATTAACTATTAAGCTTGCAATAGTTGTTGAACTACAAAATATTTGTGTTGCGTCTCCACTTGGGGTTGGAGTAATTGGAATATTTACCGTAACAGCAAACCTGAAATTACTTTCACTGCCTCCGACGGTTTGACTCGCATAATAGGTATTCCCATTTATTAATGAAGTAGTCGAAACTAATAAATTTCCGCCATAAGCAGCATCATACCACTTTATCGAACTACCGGTGACAGTCAGATTTGCAATGGTTGCCGAATTACAAAATGATTGTGCAGAACTTCCCGTAGGAGCCGGAACTAATGAATATGCATTTGAATAGGTACTGTAATTACCCCCACCATAATTTGAGCGTATATAAAATGAATAATTAGTTATTGGAGATAAACTATCAACATCAATACTTAAACCTGAAGTGCTGCCATTTCGTGTTAAACCTACAACTCCGCTGCCCGCCGCACCACTTGTGCGTATTTCCCATTCATATCCATTTGAAGGGACTGAACTTGGAGCAATCCAGGATATATGGGTTTTATTTCCAGCAACTAATGACGATGAAATAGAAGTTGGAGGTTGGTATACTGCTTCTACTTTAAAATCATCAAACCCAAGATACCAGGGTGTGCTATTATTATTAACACGCACCATAAAGTAAGATACACCACTTGTGGCAGGCGTAAAAGTCCTTGTTATGGTGGTATAGGTAGTGCTTGTGATGGTTCCGCTTGTTAAAAATGCAGTTCCCAGTAAAGTAGATCCTGCTCCTGTCTGAGATGTATTCGTTCTTGCATCAGCCGTCCATCCGTCATAAGCATCCCCAACATATTTAAAGCTGAAGATATAAGAACCCCCTGCAGTCAAATTAAATCCCGGAGTGATTAAATATTTATCAGTAGTGATAGGTGAATAGTTCACAACAATATAATTTGGTGAGGACGAAGGGTCATTATAGGAAACACCTGCTGCATTCATCGAATACCAGGGGGCACCGCTACCTGATTCTACTTTCCAGCAAGTGGGGACAATAGAACTCCCAATGCTTGCCATTGCATCAAAATTTTCACTCCACGGGAAGCCTGAATTAATGGAACAACCAGAGGTGAATGTTCCCTGTGAAGAAGAATAGCTGGTTCCACCACTATTAGTAGCAAAAGATTTGAAATAATAGACTGTTCCTTGCGATAGTCCCGTGACTGCTTCAGTAAAGGCTCCACTTGAATAGGGTCCTGATGATTCAGAAACTTTTGTACCCTGACCCGGAGGTGTAAACCCACTTATTGTGCTGTAATAAATCCCTCTTTCAATAACATTCGTACATCCTATCGCAGTGATATTGCCTCCCAAAACAGCAGATGTTGTACCAATGGATGAGATGCTGGGTGTGCTATTCATTGTTGGAGGAGTGCTAACACCACTTCCTGTTACTGCAACTGTTATAGAGCTTGCCCCTCCGCCACTGATAGGAATATTACCATTATACGACTGACCCAGGGTCGGATTGAATTTTACGTAAACTACTTGATTTAAATTGCCACTATTTGGTGTTAGACTAATTGAGGCAGAATAGGTGCCCCCTGAAGTAGAACAAAATGTGAAGCCGCTTAAAGGACCTACTGTCACATTAGCAGTTGTTAAATATGAGCCACTAAGAT